>JACVJA010000124.1 GCA_015661035.1 Candidatus Calidifonticultor daggyaiensis
CCAGCTAAATGAAACTTCACATTACAATTTTTTTCCAAATCCTTAATCCATAAGGCATATTCTTTAAACTTTCTCTTGTATATTTCTTCAAATACATTAAATAAATATCTGCTATTCAAATCCTCAAAGTTACAACCGTTACCATTACTATTTAATATAATTTCAATTATTTTTTCAGTAAAATATCCATTTGTATAGTTTTCTTTTGTAACCATTGAATATAATAATTTAGTTTTTTGCTTAAGGTTTATTGGAAGCAATATAACTGCAAGCCATTTTTCTTTTAATGGTATAATTTTACTTAAAACTTCACCCTTACCTTTTGCAAGACAAGTACCACCATAAATAAAAAATGGCACATCTGAACCAATTTTTGAGCCAATTTCTGCAAGATCTTCTAAGGATAAATTAAGATTCCACAACCTATTTAAACCTTTAAGCGCTGCAGCAGCATCACTTGAACCACCTCCTAAACCAGCACTAGAAGGAATATTTTTATGCAGATGAATTATTGCACCATGCTTATAATTTGTCTCTTTCTTTAACAAATTTGCAGCTTTATAAACCAAATTGTTATTTAAGTAATTAAAATTATCATAATAAAATAAATCATCTTTTGAGGGTAAATTACTGTAATTTGGAATTATTTTTATCCAATCATTTTCCCAAAAAGTCAAAACATCACAAATATCAATAGTCTGCATAATCGAAACTATATCATGATATCCGTCACTTCTTTTATTTAATATTTCTAATGTCAAATTTATTTTTGCTGGTGCAAGTTCACAAATCATATTTAATCACCTTTTTAAAATTTTATAAAAAATAAAATGATTTTTAAAAATTTATTTTTAAAAAATATCTTTTAAATATTTAATTTTTTAGAAATTAAGTTTAAGACTTTAGTACTTTTAGGGCTTTTTCTATATCAACTTGAGTATCAACACAACCATCTTTACTTAACGGAATAGTTGTAATTATAGGCTGTGTAGTGCTTGTTTTTTTAACTCTTTTTTTTACTTCTGATGAACCTTCAATTAGTTCTTTTTTGCATGCAACAGCCACTATTGCTTTAGGGAGGGTTTTTTCTACAAATTTAACAGCAAGAGACCCGCCAGGAGCTATACAAACTCCTTTATAATTTAATTCTTCTGCAGCTTTCTTTAACTGCCCAATTGCACAATTATTTTCACAATTTATGCAATTAAGGCCATTCTCATCAAACTTTGCAGGACACTTTTTTGATGGCCTTAAACAATGTGAAATCAGTAAAACTCTTTCAGAATAATCAACTTTAGAAATTTTATTGGAGCTTTTATTCAATTTTTTTAAAACTTCTTGATTGCTAGACCTATCTTGTTTTTCTTGATTATTTAATCTTTGTTTATTACTTATTATAGTTGTCATATTAGCATTCCCTTATTTATTCCCTTATTTATTCCTTTATTTATTCCTTTATTACTATTTATCAATTTGTAATATTTTGATAAAGCAAGCAATGGAAAATAGTCTTTGTAAAGCTCATATTTTAAGTAAAATGCACCAGGAAAACCTCCTCCTGTGTAATAACTTTCATTCCAAGAGCCATCTTCATTTTGGGTATTTAATAAAAATTCAATACCTTTTTTTGCATAACATGAAGCGTCATCTACTGCTAAAATTCCTAATATTGCCCAAGCTGTTTGTGATGCAGTGCTGGTTTTCAGCGGAATATATTTATTCTCAACATAAGAATCACAGCTTTCCCCCCAACCTCCGTCATCATTTATTATTAATTCTAACCACTTTTTGCCTTTTAATACTGCATTTTGAAATTCTAATAAAATTTTGCTGTCAAAGTATCTATTTATACTTGAATATTTGTTTAATATTTTATTACTACCCTTTTGTATAGATGTTTGCAAGGATATATTACATTTTTGTAAAAGCAATAAAAAATATTCATAAAATTGAAGTACTTTGCTTGTACCATATATATAATTTACCCCCCATCTGCCATACCAACTTCCATCTTTTTCTTGTGAATTTATTAGATAAATTATTGCCTTTCTTATAGCAAATAAAATATCCTTATATAAAATGTATCTATATCCAAACTCATGACCCTGATTGCTAAAATTTTCAATATTTTCATCACTTTTAATATCAATATTCTTAATATTTATAAAACCTTCATTATTTATATAAGCTTTAAATTTTTCTTTTTTATTAGTTTTAACATAGCTAACATCGTTCTTATAATTTTCAAAAAATAAATTTCCTAAAGTATATAAAACATGAGCAGTTATATCTGGACTGCCAAAATCAAGAGGCGTTATAAAATCTGCATAAGGAATATGCTTTAAAAGTCTTTTTGTGTTGTTCCTATCAAAAGCTGCCCAACTACCATCATTGTTTTGCATATCCAAAACCCAGTTTAACCCCAATAAAATTGCTTTTCTCTTTTGATTTTCATTAGACATTTTTACTGAATCTAAAGCACAACAAACAATAGAAGTATCATCAATATCTGGGTAAAATTGGTTTTCAAACTCAAATGACCAGCAACCGCTCGGAGTTTTTGGATTTTTTATTTTCCAGTCCCCCTTAATCATAACTTGTTTCTTTAAAAGCCATTGAGCAGCTTTCTCTATACATTTACGTAGAGTTAAAGATAAATCATCAAATGAACTGTCATATAAAATTAAATCTTTTGAAATTGAACTACTTGACAATGATTTTATTGAATTTGAAAGAGCAAGCAGAGACCAAGCTGTGTCCCAAACTGGAGAAGTAGCCGGCTGTAGTATTATGTATTTATCATTTTCAGTAATAAAATCTTCAAGCCCATTTAAACCTTTTTTTAATACTGGATTTTCATTATCATAACCTAAACATTTCAAAGCAATTAAAGAAAATAACCATGGAAGCATTATTCCACCCCAGCTTCCGTCATTTTCTTGATGCTCTATTATCCATTTTTCAACACTTTTTAATGCTCTTTTTCTAGTAAATTTAAGAAATGAAGGAAGTCTCTCATATACACTTAATAAAAAGTTTATAATTATAAAAAAGCTTTCCGCGCTTAATTTTTTCTTAATCCTAAATGCTTCGCCAGTCTTTATTTTTTTTGCATCTTTATAAAGTTCAAAAATTTGTTCATTATCCAATAAATTAAAAACTGGTCTTAAAGTTAAAATTATACTAAATGCTAAAATTGTAGCTCTTGTCCAACTTGCAAATTCATAAATATTTATATAGAACCATTTTGGAAGATAAATAATCTCAGGGGGAATCAAAGGAAGAGCAGACCAAGGATACTGGCCAAATAAAGCAAGTATAATTTTAGTATAAGTATTTGCTTTTTCTATGCCACCATTCATTAATATAAAATTTCTTGCTTTTTGCATTACATCATCATTTAAGTTAACTCCAATTATTTTCAGGCAAAAATAAGTCTGAATAGTAACATCTAAACTGCCCTGCCCTTTATAATACATGCTCCATGAACCATCTTGGTTTTGATTATCTAAAAAATATTTTATTGCTTTTTGATTCCTTCGATGATTTGTTATTCCAAAGATTTTTATTAGAGGTATAAAGCCTGAAACAACACTAACATCAGCTTCCAAAAGCCCAACCCAATAACCGTCTTGATGCTGTCTTGAAATAAAATATTTTTGTGCTTTAATTATTGAGCTTAAAATCTTATTTTTTAAACACACATTTAAATCTAAACTTTTCAACTTTAATTATTCCTACCTTAAATTAAACCTAAAAAAATTTTCCTTACCTAAAGAAGTGTAAAAAAAACATTTTGAATAAAACAGAAAAAATGCTAAAAAAAACAAATTTGATATTTTTAACAATAATTATAATTTTTAAACCATTCAACAGCTTTCCTAAAAGCTTCTTCAACTGGGCTTAGCTTTAGGCCTAAAGATTTTACACTATCGCTGCAATCAAAAAATCTAAATTTAGATGCAGATTTTACTGCAGCAACTGGAATTGACGGACATTTTTTTAAAATTTTAGAAGAAACAAATTCATCAACTAAACCAGCAAAATATGCAATCCATAAAGGTATCTGTATTTTTGGTGCAGGAATATTTGTTATATTTTCTAAAATTTTAAATATTTCTTTTAAAGTTAAATTTTTATTTCCGAGAATATACTTTTTCCCGATAATTCCGTTTTTAAGCGCCAAAACATGTCCTTCTGCAACATCTTCTACATCTATTATATTTAAACCTGTATTTACATATGCAGGCATTTTACCTTTCAGATAATCTAAAACTATTTTTCCTGTTGGTGTTGGTTTTATATCCCATGAGCCTATTGGCGTAGTAGGTGCAATAATAATTATCGGTAAGCCTAAATTTATATATTTTTTAACCTCAATTTCTGCTAGTATTTTTGTTTTTTTGTATTCGCTTGCTACATTACTTATATCGTTTAACTTATCGTAATTCTTAGACATTGTTTCGCTATTTTTAGGCAAGAATTCTAATTTAACTGTTGATTCACTGCTTGTATAAACAATCTTTTCAATTGCTAAATCTATTGCACAATCCAAAACATTTTTTGTTCCTAAAACATTATTATTGTAAAAATCCTGCTTATCTTTTTCCCAAAACGTATACATTGCAGCAACATGGAAACAAGCTTTACAACCTTTCATTGCAGAATAAATAGAATCTTTATCAAGCAAATCTCCATTAAATATATTTAAACTTAAATCTTTTAATCCTAAAAGGTTGCTTGATTTCCTAACTAGCGCATTAACCTGAAAACCCCTATTCAACAATTTTCTAACTATATGTCCGCCTATAAAACCACTAGCTCCAGTTATAAATACTTTCATTAATACCCTGATGAATTGAACTTAAAAAATAAATAAAAATAAATAAAAAATACAGCTTAAAATTTAGTTTATCCTTCCATTTAAACTTTTTTACCAGTTAAGCTCCACTTAATTAACTTATAAATATCTTTTAGATTCTTTACACTCCTAATAGCACTTGCTTCAAATCCGCTATGAACCATACAATTTCTGCATAGCTTATTTTTATTATTACCATATTTTTCCCAGTCCGTCTCATTAATAAGTTCTTTATATGTTGAATAATGAGTTTCAGTAATTAAATAACAAGGACTTTTCCAACCAGCAGGGTTGAATGTCGGATTTGCCCAAGGTGTGCAAACCAAGTCTCTTTTACCGGCTAAAAACTCCCAATAAAATGGTGTATTATAAATCCTTACACCATTTAGTAAATTATAAATATTATTAAAAACTTTATTTATTTGAATCTTTTCTAAGAACAAGTCTTCTGTAACTTTCGTGTAGTTAAAGCCAGGAGAAACCATTATGCTGTCCACACCAAAACTTTTTATAAACTTAAAAAAAGCCATAGTTTCCTCGATACCTGAATTTTTATATATAGTAGTATTTGTTCTTACAACAAATTTCTTCTTAACAGCTTTTTTTATGCCCTCAATTGCCTTATCAAAAACAATAGGATTTCCT
>JACVJA010000125.1 GCA_015661035.1 Candidatus Calidifonticultor daggyaiensis
TTTCCTTTTGAATTCAAGATATTTATATCACTTCCACCACCTGTTGAAATTATTTTTGGGGTCTTTCCCATATTTTTTAAAGCCTTAACTGCCATTTTCATTATAATTGACTTCTTATCTATATAAAACCCATTATATTCTCTTGTTGTTTTTATCTTTATTTTAGCCCCATAATTTTCTATAGTTTTTTTAAAAGTTTCTTCAATATCTTTAGTTAAATTCAAAAGTTTTTTTTCGTCCAAACTTCTTGCTTCTGCTTGAATTATAGTTTGTTCTGGCACTATATTTGTAGCAACTCCACCTTTGATAACACCAATATTATAAGTTGTATCCACATCTACTCTTCCAGGATTTAATTTAGAAATAGCATCAGCAGCTGCTTTAATGGAATTAATACCTTTTTCTGGTTCCGTACCAGCATGTGCTGATTTCCCTTTAATATGAATTTCAAAAGTATTGTGATAAGGTGCTTGATTAAAGATAGTACCAATGTTTCCTTCCCCATCAAAAACAAACCCATATTTTGGTTTAATATCTTTTAAATTTAAATGCTTTGCACCAAGTACACCAATTTCTTCAGCAACAGTGAATATTAAATAAACATCTCTAGTGCTTATTGAATTTTCTTTTATTATTGTTAAAGCTTCTAAAATTCCTGCAATTGCTATTTTATCATCTGCACCTAAAATGCAATTTTTATTTGCATTTTTTATTTTTCCATTAATTATAACTGGTTTTATTTGGTCATTTACTGCAACGGTATCTAAATGTGCAAGTAAAAAAATTGAATCAATAGAATTTATTAATTTATTTAAATTAAGAAAAGTACCTATAAGATTACCACAATTGCCTCCAATTTTTAATCCAGTATTATCTTCTTTTAATAAAATATCAATATTTATAAATTTTTTCTTTAAATAATCTGCTAAATCTCTTTCGAATTTAGATGGACTTTTAATTTCGAGTATTTCAAAAAAATTTTTTAATAATCTTTCATCATTTATTAAATTATAAAATTTTTTATTATCAATTTTATTATTATTATTGGTAAATTTTTTCATTTATTTTTTTAAGCCCTTCTTTATTCTTTGTTATTATTAAAAAAATAACAAAAATAATCAACAATATAATTGAAATAATCAATGATACAATAACAAGCCTATAAAAAAAATCATAAAAAAACCCAAAAGGAAAAATAGTTATTATTAAGGCACTTTTGTCGAACATCCAATTGCCTTGAGGGAAAAATACAAGATGAAAATTTTCAAATAATCTTTCAAAATTTCTACTTAGTATAAAAAGTAAGAAAATAAAAAAAATCACAACTATTGAAGAATAAATAATTATAGTTGAAATTTTTTTAATGAAAACTAAAAAATTTTTTTCAAATGAAATAATTATAATTATAGAAAATAAAACTGAAGATATATAAAAAAATAATAATATCTTTTTTATTAAAATTCTTACATCATTTAAGTGCTCAATTTGATCTTTTGTAAAAAACGTATAATCTGATTTAAGCTTGAAACTTTCAAATTGTTTATTATATCTGAAAAAATCAAAAACTTGATTGGTTATTATTTTTACATCGTTTTTATCCAATACATCATATACTCCATTATTTTTATAAAGCTTATCATAAAACTTAAAGTTATATAAATAGTACCTCAATGGTGCAAATATAATAATTGCAGTTAAAGCAATTACAGCAATAATTTTTAATATTATTTTAATTAAATTATTTTTTATTAACAAATCTTTAAAAATTAAGGAGTTTTATATTTTACTAACTATTATAAGTTATTATAAATATAAGTTTTTATATATTTTTAAAAACATTGTTTAATCTTTATTTTGTGAATATCTTATTGCAGCATTAATAAACTCTCTAAACAAAGGATGTGGTCTTTCAGGTCTAGATTTAAACTCTGGGTGAAATTGCACGCCAATGAACCAATTATGATTATTTATTTCAACTATTTCTGCTAGATTTTTTTCTTGATACACCCCAGATATTATCATCCCTGCATTTTCAATTATTTCTCTATAAACATTATTTAATTCATATCTATGCCTATGTCTTTCATTAATGCTGGTTTTCATATAAGCAGAAAAGGCTTTTGTTCCCTTTTTTAAAGTACAAGGATAACTGCCTAATCTCATTGTTCCACCTAATTTATCTATCTGCTTTTGATCATATAATAAATCTATCACTGCATTTTTAGTATTTTTATCAAATTCCGAACTGTTTGCATCAGATAGATTTAAAACATTTCTAGCAAATTCTATTACTGCACATTGCATTCCAAGACATATCCCCAAAAAAGGAATATTGTTTTCTCTAACATATTTAATTGCATTAACCTTTCCTTCAATACCCCTAATTCCAAATCCCCCCGGGATCAGCAAACCATCAATATCTGAAAGTTCTTTGGAACAATTAGAATCTATTTCTAATTGTTCAGAATTTATCCATTTTATATTTATAAATTTACCCCAAAAATAACCTGCGTGATTTAATGCTTCAATAATACTAATGTAAGAATCTTTTAAATTAATATATTTGCCAACAATAGCTATTTTTACATATCCATTTAAATTATTGATTTTATTTACAAGTTCATGCCAATCTCTTAAATCAATAGGACGGTATTTTAGATTTAATTTGTACATTACTATAGAATCAAAACCTTCTTCATATAAATTTAAAGGAACCTGATATATATGGTTAACATCAACAGCATCAATTATTGCCTCTTTTTCAATATCACAGAATAAACTAATTTTTGACTTTAAATCTTCCTTTAATTTAATTTCACTTCTACAAACAATTATATCAGGCTGGATACCTATGCTTCTTAATTCTTTAACACTATGCTGTGTGGGTTTAGTTTTTAATTCTTCTGAAGTTTTTAAGTAAGGAACATATGTAACATGGATATATAAAACATTTTCTTTACCAACATCCTTTTTAAATTGTCTTATGGCTTCAAGAAAAGGTAAGCTTTCAATATCGCCTACTGTTCCGCCAATTTCTGTAATTAACATATCAACTTTTTTATTTTGTAGTGTCCTTTTAACACAATTTTTTATTTCATCTGTAACATGGGGTATAACCTGTATAGTTTCTCCTAAAAATAAACCTTTTCTTTCATTATCTATCACGTTTTTATAGATTTGTCCCGATGTAAAATTATTATATTTTGATAGATTTTCATCAATAAAACGTTCATAATGACCTAAATCTAAATCTGTTTCGCCGCCATCGTCAGTTACAAAAACTTCCCCATGTTGAAATGGATTCATTGTTCCAGGATCAATATTAATATATGGATCGAATTTTTGAATAGTTACTGAAAATCCTCTTGATTTTAATAGCCTCCCAAGAGATGCAGCACAAATTCCCTTGCCTAAAGAAGACAAAACACCACCAGTAACAAATATAAACTTAGTTTCCAATTCTTATCTTTTCTCCATTTATATATTTATTTTTACTTTTTATTTTTTCAGCTTCTTTTAATAATTCCTTTGCATGCATTAAGGAGATTTCACTTTTTGTTAATCCACTTAACATTCTTGATATTTCTTTTATTCTATCATTTATTTCCTTTAAATTTTTAATTTTTATTATAGTTCTTTCTTCATGAGTTGCTTTCTCAATATAATAATGGCTATCTGCAAAAGCAGCAATTTGGGGTAAATGAGTAATGCAAATTACTTGGCAATTTTTTGATATATTATATAATTTTTTTCCAACAATTAACGCAGTTTGACCTCCGATTCCTACATCAATTTCATCAAAAACCATTGTTATAATATTATCAATTCCGCTAATTAGAGATTTTAAAGCTAGCATAATCCTTGATATTTCACCACCTGAAGCAATTTTTTCAAGCTTTTTTGGGGTTTCGCCTTTATTTAAAGAAATTAAAAACTCTATATTATCAATACCATTATTATTTGGCCAAACTTTATTATTATTTACATTTAAACAAAATAAAGAGTCTTTTTTTTGTTCACTTTCAATAACATTTAAATTATGTTTTACTACAAACTCCACTGACTTAAAATTTAAATCTTTTAATTCATTTTTAACCTCTTTAGTAAAATTATTTATTGTTTGCGATCTTTTATTGGACAATTCAATTGCAGCCTGTACAAGTTTTTCTTTTAAATTTTTAAACTGGATTTTTAATTCTTCTATTTGATAATCCAAGTTAGCAAAACCGTCAAGCTCATTTTTAAGTTTTATTAGATACTTTTTAATTTCTTCAATTGATAAACCATACTTTTTTTTAATTTCAGAAATTTTAAAAAGCCTCTCTTGTACCCAGTCAAGTTTTTCCGCATTAAATTCCAAATTTTCAATATAATCTTTCAAAAAATCATTTAACTCATTTATTATAGAAAAAAAACCACCTAATTCTATAAAATACCGCTCAAATTTTTTATCGATTTTTGATAACTCCTCAAGATTTTTAGTAATTTTTGAAATATCATCAACTATTGATTTAGACTCTTGACGCTCATTATTTAATAAATTTATTGATTCAGAACATAAATAAAATATTTTTTCATAATTTTTTAAAATATTTTTTTGCTCTTCTAAATTTTCTTCTTCATTTTCTTTTAATTCTAATTTTTCAATTTCATTTATTCTAAAATGTAAATCTTCAGTTTTGAATTCTTTATCTTTTTTTAATTTTATAAGCTGTTTTAAAGATTTTAATAAATTTATATATTCTTGATAAAGTAATTTATAATTATTTAAGCAAGCTAAGGCATTTTCACCGCCAAAAGCATCAATTATATCAATATGCGTTTGCCAATCTAATAAATATTGGTGATCATGCTGACCATGTAAATCTAAAAAAAAGCTACCAAGTCTTTTTAAAGTTGAAACTTGGATAAAAATACCATTTATAAATGAACGATTTTTACCTAATTTTGTGACTTCTCTAGATATAAAAATATCACTTGCTTCATCAATATTTTCAATTAGCTTTTCAGATTTTAAATAGTGTATTGCTTTAGGGCTTTTTGATAAATCAAAAAACCCTTGGACAATTAATTTTTCTTCATTATCCCTTATAAGTTCAGTACTGGCTCTTTCACCTAAAAGTATATTAATTGCCTCAATAACAAGAGTTTTACCAACACCAGTCTCACCAGTTAATACATTAAAACCGTTTGAAAATTTAATTGATATATCATCAATAATTGCAAAATTTTTAATTTGAAGTTCCTTTAACATAACACTTAAGATATTCTTATTAATTTAAATAATTTAAAATAACTTAAAATAATTTATATGCTAATTGTGAAAGTATAAATTTAAAAAACTTTTAATTGTAAAATATAATTTTATTTAAAAAGCTTTTCTCTAAATACCTTAAAAAAAACATTATCATTAAAAGTAATTAACTTTAATCTAAAATTCGACTCTCTAAATAATAGGATATCTCCTCTTTTTAACTTGATATCTATTTTAACTCCAT
>JACVJA010000126.1 GCA_015661035.1 Candidatus Calidifonticultor daggyaiensis
AAGAAGGGTTGACTGGTTTAGGCAAAACAGAGCATTTAAAATAGATAAGGCTAAAAATGAAATTGGATATACACCAAAAATTGGAATTGATGAAGGCCTTAAATTGACTGCTAAATGGTATGAGGAAAATAATTATATTTGATAAAAAATTACATTTTTTGATAATAAATTACATTTAATAGCACATTTGATAATACATTTGATTACACTTTAGCTGTTATGTTTTTATTTATCATAAATTAAATTTAAATTAAATTGAGCTCAAATTAAATTGAGCTCAAGTTTAAATTTAATTCATTAGTATAATATTAATGATTATGCCAGCTTAAAAATATTATCATTAAGGACTAATTAATAATTATTATCATTAAAAATTACTATTATTTTAGAGTATGATTAAGGAGAATTTATGTGCGGAATTTGCGGATTTAATTGGCATGACGAAGAGCTTATAAAAAAAATGGTAAAAAAACTTTACCATAGAGGGCCTGATGCCAATGGCATTCATACCTTTAATAATTTTTCGATAGGCAATGCAAGACTTTCAATTCTTGATTTATCAAAAAACGGCAATCAGCCTATGGTAAATGAAAAAGGCAACCTCTGGATTGTCCATAATGGTGAAGTCTATAATTTTTTAGAGATAAGAGAAGAACTTTCTAAAAAAGGTTATAAATTTTACAGCAACACTGATACTGAAGTAATATTAAAAAGCTACCAAGAGTGGGGCCCGGCTTGCCTGCAAAAATTTAACGGCATGTTTGCTTTTGCAATTTGGGATGAAGATAAACAGGAGCTTTTTTTAGCACGTGATAGAATTGGAATTAAGCCGCTTTATTATTATTTAAAGGATACAAAATTTATATTTGGTTCAGAAATTAAAAGTATACTCGAAGCGGATTGCGTAAAAAAAGAAGTAAATCTTCAGTCTCTTTATTATTACCTTGGGTATGAATTTGTCCCTGCACCAAATACAATATTTTCAAACATTTATAAATTAAGACAAGGCCATTACGCAATATATAATAATAAAAGAAAAGAGCTTAATACATACCAGTATTGGGAGCTAAATTTTAATAATGAAATTACAGATGAAGAGGAAGCTGCAGACAGAATCTACCACACTCTTGAAAAATCTGTAAAATTAAGACTTATAAGCGATGTTCCGGTAGGGGTGTTTTTGTCGGGAGGGCTTGATTCTAGTACTGTTACCGGTTTTGTCTCAAAACTATATCCAAGTAAAGTTAACTCTTTTTCTATTGGATATGAAGATAAAACTTTTTCAGAGCTTGAATATGCCAAATTAGTTTCAGATTATTTTGAAACAAAACATAATGTTTTAATTATAAAACCTATATCTCCTGAAGATATTGAAAAAAGCTTATATCATTTAGATGAGCCAATGACAGACCTATCCACTATTCCTTTTTATTTAATTAGCTGTAAAGCAAGAGAGCAAGTTAAAGTTTGTTTAAGCGGCGAGGGTGGAGATGAGGTCTTTTTAGGATATGACAGGTTTAAAGCTGCTAAATTAGATAATTACTATAGAATTATCCCCTCAGCAATACGCAGAAAAGTAATAGCTCCTCTAATTTTAAAACTTCCAGACCAGCCGCAAAAAAAAGGTCCTATAAACTTTTTAAAAAGGTTTATTGAAGGTACCCTATATCCTGAAGATGCAGGAGCAATGAGATGGCAGTATTTTTTAAACCCAATAATTGCTAAAAAAATTTTTAATGAAAATACTAAGCAAAAAATAAAGTTTTCACCCTTTGAGCCAATTTATTATTTTACAAATAGGTGTAATTCAAATTTAAAAGTTGATAAAGATATTTTTGTTGATATAAAACTTACTATGGCAGATAGTGTTTTAATGAAAATTGATAAAATGAGTATGGCTATTTCTTTAGAAGTTAGAGTTCCTTTTTTAGATCATGAGCTAGTTGAACTAGCAGCAAAAATTCCGGCTAGCCTTAAATTAAAAAATCTAACAACTAAGTATATTTTTAGAAAAACTTTAAAAAAGTTTAATTTCCTTCCAGATAAGATAATTTACAGAGGAAAACAAGGCTATAGTCTGCCTGTAAAAAACTGGCTTAGAGGCGAGCTTAAAGATTACATGATTGATTTGTTTTCGCATTCACCAATAATAAAAGAAAATATAAATAGAGAATATTTGGATATCTTAATCAAAGAGCATATTAGTTTAAAGCACAACCATAATCATCTTCTTTGGGCGCTTTTAAACTTAAGCTTATGGTATAAAAAGTTTTTTTTGTAAAATTCTTAATAGTTAATCAATAACTATCTCCAGCTAATACAAGAAATGATAGATATGTATTGGAGATATGTATTTGCAGAAAGTTCTGGGCTAATCTATAACTTTTTACAGCTAATACCAAGCAGTTTTTTTATTTTATATATTATTATATTATTTTTCCAACAGCATATTTTGCTTTTTTTCTTGTCAATAATTTTATATTTATTTAATTTTGCTGAAAGGATTAAGCTTGGGGCATCTTTTTAATTTTATAAAAAGGCAAAGATAAAATTGCTACTGCAAGTATTCCTAAAACAATAGTTTCAAGTAAGTTAATAATATGATAGTTAAAACCAGCAATAATAGATACATCTCTTGGAAAGCCTAATGCAACAAAAGCAAAAGCAAACGATGCCTCATATGTTCCAAACCCAGCAACAGCATGAGTTGGTAGTACTGCTGAAATCTCAGCAGTTACTGTTGCTAAAAAAATAACCCAAAAGGGTAAATCTTTAAAATTATACCCCATAGGCTGAAGTGTGGCATGCACTAAAAAATAAAAGGAAACAAATTTTGTAATCCTTGTGCCTACCGAGGCTAAATAGACTTTCCAATAAATTCTTCTTTTTTGAATAAATTCAATATTTTTATTAGTCTCAATTAATTTTCTAAACAAGTAGCTAAAAATTTTATTTTGCTCTAATTTTTTAAATTTTCTTATTAAAAAATAACCAATTTTAATAAACAAACCAACAAATCTTGATAAATTAAAGACAATAAGCAAACTTACAATTAAAAGTACTGCTGCTATTAAAATTACACTTGTTGATGAGATTGCATATTTATTAAGCCCAACAATAACAATTGAAATAATTATCATTGAAACAACAACAACTATTTCAAAAATAAGACCAATAAATAAAGTTGACACTCCTACTTCAACTGGTATTTTAAACTTTCTTTGTAAAACATAAACATAAGAAAGCTCTCCAGTTCTAGCTGGCAAAACCATATTGAATGCATTTCTTATTAAAGAAACTAAAAACATATCAGCAAATCTAAGCTGTCCTGTCCCGATGAGTAAGTTTTGCCTATAGGTTTTAAAAAAATCAATGCTAAACATTAAAATTAAACCAATAACAAGAGAAGGTTTATAAACACCCAAAAAAGCTTTTACTAAATCTGAAAACTTAATTTGATTTAATAAATAATAAACTAAAAAAGCACCCAACCCTACAACAATTACTATATTTATGGTTCTTAAAATTATACTTTTTACTTTTGCCCTTTGCATTTTTATATTTTTATTCTTAAGCCTTTTGTTCCTTATTTCCCTAACTTTTCCCAGTTCGAGTTTTTATTCTTTTGTTTTAGGTTTATTTCACTTTAGGTTTGTCTTCTTTCTTTTTTATAATTTTTATATATACCTAATGCAGTTTTTGGACCACTTTTAAAAAAGTGATAAAAAAACCTTCTGGCAAGATAAAATTTTGAAGCATTCTTATAATCCCTGTCAGTTATTTCAGTAATTTTACTTATTTTACTTATATTTGACACATTTGAAATAACAGATAAACTGGCTGCACTGGATATGTTTTTTGTATTTGAGGCAGGAAAACCCTGTAGTGTTAAAACATCTGTACTTGTATGAATCTGATCTGGTCTTAACTTCTGCCTTACAGCACTTGAAACAGGGTCTTTACAAAAGTCTATTATAGGTTTGCAGACATTTTCCCAAGTAAATTTCTGCGAAATTCTGTTTAAATTCTCTTTACATGATTTATAAAAATTCTTATCACTTGCAAGCTTTATAACTGCATCAGCAATCTGCTTAGGGTTTTGTGCATCAACAATTACTCCAAGACCTTCCTTTTCAACAAGATCACTTAGACTGTCTCCTTTTGTTGATATAATAGGAAGTTCAGTCCATAAATAATCTAAAATTCTTGTTCTAAAAGCAAATCTTGTTTCAATATGTTCTGGGTGAGTAATAATTCCTGCATCTGATTCTAAAAAATAATTGTGCCTTTTTTCATAATCAACCCAGTCAAAATTAAAAAATACATTTTTTTCATAAAGGTTTAATTTTTTTGAAAGATCAATTGTTTGATTAAGTAATGTTTGCTCTTTTACATTAGGGTTAGGGTGGGATACACCTAAAAAGAATAGCTTAATGTCAAGCCTTTTTAAATCATTAAGTATTATAGACATTGCTTTTATTAAAGTTAGCGGATCAAACCAGTTATAAATTCCGCCACCCCACAATAAAATAAAGTCATCTTTATCTATACCTAATATTTTTCCTTTTAAAACATTTTCAGTATGAATAGGTTTATTTGAAGGAAGACCAAAAGGTACAACATCTATTAATTTTCTTAAAGTTGGGTCTTGATTATATGAATAAGGATTTACTCTATTTAAAGCAGCAAGCATGCCAAGCCAAAAATCTCTCTGACGATCAGAAGCACAGATATAAAAATCTCCATAATAAAGCATTTCATTTGCAATAAAATGAACAGATTTATATACATCAAATTGCTTTTCAATAGTCTCATGTGAGTATTCTGCAAGAGTTGCAAGATTATATGGATCATAAATATCCATAATTATATATTTATCTGAATTTCTGATGCTTTTAAATTTTGAAAAAGTCATTCCAGAACAAAAGACTATATCGCTGTTTGACAGAAGATTTCTAATTGAAGCTTCATCTGTGTATTTTACAATTTTAAAAGTATCAACTTGTACATCTGTATCATTCGGTATTGCTAAAATCACATTTAAGTACTCGCTTAAAACTTTTGCAATATTGTAAACTCTAATTGCAGGACCAGCCATTTTACTAGATAAATATTCCTGAGAGATAATTAAAATATTTCTTTTTATTTGCTTTGTAAAAATATCATAAATGCCTAAGGATTTTAAAATTTCTATTTGTGTTCTTTGATATTCTACATCCGGGCTTACTGCTAAAAATTGTCCTTGAAAATATGTAAATACAGCTTTATCATCTCTTTTTCTTGCAGACTGTATTTTATTTCTTTTTTCTTTTAATTTATCAATATTGTCTAAAAAGGCCTTTACTGCCATAAGCGAGCTTAAAGGCTGGCTTTCTATAGATAAAACAGCAAAATTTTTGTTACTTGAAACATTGGTGTTATAAGAATTATTAGAATTATTGGCATTATCAATAT
>JACVJA010000127.1 GCA_015661035.1 Candidatus Calidifonticultor daggyaiensis
TTAAAAAAACAAATATTTTTTAATTTTTTAATTTACTTAATTTTTTTATAATAATAATTTAAAATATAACACTTAATAAACAATTTAATAACTATCTAAAAATACTTCAAAATTACAGAGGCATGATTTATGAGAAAAATAAAAAATATTACAGTTATTGGGTTAGGTTTAATTGGTGGATCATTAGCGCTAGCAATAAAAGAAAGCAGTAATGAATTTAATGTTACTGGTTACGATGTAATTATAGATGCAATGAATATAGCAAAATATAGAAATGTTATTGATAAAATTGCAATCAGTTATTCTGATGCAGTCAAAGATGCTGATTTAATAATAATTGCAACACCTCTTTCAAACATACTTAATGTTATAAATGAAATTAGAAATTTTTTAAAAAAAGGCGTTATCATAACAGATGTTGGAAGTGCTAAAGAAAATATTGTAAAAGAGGTTCATAAAGTATTACCAGAAGAAGTTGTATTTATTGGCGGTCATCCTATGGCTGGTTCTGAAAATGAAGGAATATTATCAGCACGGGCAGACCTTTTTAAAAATGCGTTTTATATTTTAACACCTACTGAAAAAACTGGTTCAGAACCATTATTATTACTTCATTCAATACTTACAAAAATAGGTGCAAAAGTAGTTTCATTATCACCACAAGAACATGATGAAATAGTTTCACTTATTAGTCATCTACCGCATATTCTTTCAACTAATCTTGTAGAGCTAGTTAATGATGAACAAGATAAGTTAAAAAATTTATTTAAATTATGTGCTGGGGGTTTTAGAGACATGACTAGGATAGCCGTGTCAAACCCAAAAATGTGGATTGATATAACTTTTGAAAATAAAAATCAAATAATAAATGCAATTAATAAGTATATAAAACATTTGGAAAAATTTAAGGATGCATTAGATAATAATAATATCGATTATATAAAATCGCACTATTTAAAAGCGAAAGAAGCAAGGACAAATCTTCCTAAATATGTTGACAAAGATATTTCTAATTTATATGAGCTAATGATAGCTATACCAGATAAGCAAGGGGTTTTATCAGAAATTACTTTAGCAATTAGTTCAGCAAGTATAAATATTGAAGATATTTCAATATTTCATTCTACAGAATATCTTGGTGGAGGAATATTAAAAATACTAGTACAAGGTGAAAATGCTGGGGAAATTGCTAAAAAGGCTGTGGAAAAAAAAGGATATGAGGTAAGAATAAGAAAAATTATAGGTGATTAATATTTTAATTAATATTGTTATTAATATTTTAAAAAAAGAAAAATATTTTTAGATTTAAATTTGAAGGTGTTTTTAAATGGAAATAAGCGGTGTTAACAGCATAAGAGGTGAAATAAATATTCCTGGGGATAAATCAATATCCCATAGGGCTGCAATAATTTCAGCATTAGCTAGTAATCAAATAAATATAAAAAACTTCCTCTTATCACAAGATTGTATAAATACTTTAAATATTCTTAAAAAACTTGGGGTAAAAATTGAGAAAAATAATTCCAATGTTATTATTCATGGTTTAGGAATACAAAATTTTATTGAACCAGATGATATATTATATGTTGGTAATTCAGGAACTACAATCCGCCTTTTAAGCGGTGTTCTTTGTGCTGCAAAAATTACAGCAGTTTTGTCCGGGGATAAATCTATAAATAACAGACCAATGGATAGGATTATTTTTCCTCTAAAGGATATGGGAGCAAATATTTATGGTAGAAATAATAATTCAAAAGCTCCAATAATTATTCTTCCTAGTTATAAATTGAAGGGTCGCATTTTTAATATTCCTATTTCAAGTGCACAAGTTAAATCGTGTATAATACTTGCTGGATTATTTGCAGAAGGTGTCACTGAAATAATTCAGCCTGAAGTATCAAGAGATCATACAGAAAGATTGCTTGAATACTTTGGTGTGGAAATAAAATATGATGGTAAAAATACAAAAGTATTTTCACTTTTTGAAAGCAATTTAAAAGGGGAAATAAAGGGTAAAAATCTATACATACCAGGAGATTTATCATCAGCTACATATTTCATTGTTGCATCTTGTATTTTACCAAATTCATCCATAATTATGAAAAATATAGGAATTAATCCTACTAGAAGTAAAGTTTTAGATATATTACAACTCATGGGAGCGAATATAGAAATAAAAAATAAAAAAGTTATTAATAATGAATTAGTTGCAGATATTGAAAGCTTCACTAGTAATTTAAAAGCAATAAAAGTTGATAAAAATTTAATCCCTATTATTATTGATGAGATACCAGCTTTATGTGTAGCGTCTGTTTTTGCTGATGGTGAAACGATAATAGAAGGAGCTGAGGAATTAAGACATAAAGAAAGTGATAGAATAAATTCAATATACAATGAATTTTTAAAAGCCGGTGTAGATATAAAACAAAAAAAAGATGGTTTAATCATAAAGGGCAATAAAGATTTTAAGCCTAATGGTGGAATTTATGAAAGCTATAAAGATCACAGAATAGCAATGTCTTTGGCAATTCTTGGCCTTAAATCCAATAATAAAATAAGAATACTTGATTCTGAATGTATAGAAACATCATTTCCTGGATTTCTTTTTGAACTAAAAAAAGTTTTAAATTAATTAAATTAATAGTGAATTAAATTAAATAAAACAAATTTAAGAAAAAATATATTTAAAAAATATTTTTGCTTAGATTAGTTAGTAAAATTGATAAATAAATTTAATGGACAATAATTAATACTAATAATAATAATATGAACAAGAATAATACTGAAAATAATGCTAAAGTAAATGTAATCGCAATTGATGGTCCTGCAGGTAGTGGTAAAAGTACGATTGCCAAGCTCTTAGCAAAGAGATTAGGCTTAAATTACATAGATACAGGGGCAACTTATAGAGCAATTACACTTTTAGCTTTAAAAAATAATGTTGATTTAGATAATGAAAAAGAGATTTTAAAGTTAGCTAAAGATGCAAAAATTGAAATTGACAGCAACCCAAAAGATGAACAAAGTTATACTAAAGTAATATTAAATGGTGAAGATGTGACGGAAGAAATTAGGAGCAATCTGGTAGGTTCTGCAGTTTCAATAGTATCTAAACTTCCAGGTATAAGAAAATTCTTAGTTAATTTTCAAAGAAGTTTAGCAAATAAAGGGGCATCCGTGTTAGAAGGTAGAGATATTGGAACAGTAGTTTTTCCAAATGCAGTGTTAAAAGTATTTTTAACTGCCAAAAATGAAGAAAGGGTTAAAAGGCGTTTGTTGCAAGAAAGTAAAAAGAATTTAGATGCCGATTTTAACAAAATAAAAAAAGAAATTGAAACTAGAGATAAAATAGATTCAACACGGAAAGACAGCCCATTAAAAATAGCTGAAGATGCAATTATAATTGATAGTACTAATCTTACAATAGAAGAAACTTTTGAAAAAATAAAAGATATTTATCTTAAGAAGATAAACAGTAAAAATTAAAAAAATAAAAGGTATCAGTGTTTTACCATAAAAAAGACTTAAGATGCTAATAAATAAAAGTACAGTTAATAACACTCAAGATATAGTTTCAAGACAAAAAATTAAACGTTCCAGAGGTTTTTATATTTTATACAAATTTTTACAGTTTGTTGTAAGAAGTTTTTTTAGAATATTTTATAGAGTAAAAATTATTGGTAAAGAAAATATACCATTAAATCAAAAAATAATTTTATGTTGCAATCATATTAGCTATGCAGACCCAGTAATTATTGATGCATTTTTTCCAAGACCTGTTTTTTTTATGGCTAAAGTTGAAATATTTAAAATTGCAAATTTTATAAGTAATTTTTTAATTTTTTTTAATGCTTTTCCTGTAAATAGGGAAAAGTTTGATAGAAGTTCTCTTAGGCATTCTTTAGAGGTTTTAAAAAATAATGAAGTTTTGGGTATTTTCCCTGAAGGAACACGTTCACCCTCGGGAGAAGTAAAAGAAGGACAAAAGGGAGTTGGGTTAATTGCATTGTTATCTGGAAGTAATATTTTGCCAATGGCAATATCTGGGACAAACAAAATAATTCAAAAGCCAAGAAAACGTTTATTTTTTCCACAAGTTAAGTTAATTTTTGGAAATTTAATAATAACAGAAGAAATAATAAAAAAATATGGCCAAAAAGATGCTGTTGATGCAATAGTTATAAAGACTATGGAGGAAATAAAAAAACTCTATTTTAAAATAAGCTGATTTAAAGTTAAAAATATTAAGAAGATTTTAAAGCATTTTAAAAAATAGATATAAGATAAATAACAATATTAATATATAATAATATATAATATATTAAGTTAATGCGGTTTAAAAATAATTCTTCTATTTAAAATTAAAAATAGTATAAAAATTAATAATGATAAAGTAAATTGTGAAGGTGTTAAAATGAATTTTGAACTAGAATCGACAAATAAAAATATTAATAATATAAATAAAAATAATGAATTAAAAATTGAAATTGCAAAATATAGTGGGTATTGTTTTGGTGTAAAACGAGCAATAGATATTACAGAAAAAATTTTACAAAAAAATAATGCAAGTTTAGATAATAAAAAGATAACTCAGAAAACATGTAAAAGTTCTAATTCCAAAGTATTTTCTATTGGGCAAATTATCCATAATGCTGGAGTTACGGAGTATTTAAAAAAAATGGGATTAGTAATTGTGAATAGCGTTGAAGAAGTTGAACCAGATAGTATTTTTATAATAAGGTCGCACGGTATACCTCAAAGCATAATAAAAACATTAAAAGAAAAAAATGTAAAAATAATAGATACTACTTGCCCTTTTGTCAAAAACGCACAAAAGAAAGCATATATGTTATCAAAAAGCAATTGTCATGTTGTTATAATTGGAGATAAGAAACATCCTGAAGTAAAAGGCATTGCTGATAGAGTTTTAAGTGAAGAAAAATTAAGTATAGTGTTAAATCCTAGTGACTTAAAAGATATAGAAAAAAAACAAAAAATTGGTGTAGTAATACAAACTACTCAAGTGATAAATAACGTAGAAAAAATAATAATTGAAATTTTAAAGAAGGCAAAAAAAATAATTATTGAAAATACTATATGTAATACTACTGAGAAAAGGCAAGATGAAGTAAAGAAATTAGCAAAATCCTCAGATTTAGTAATAATAGTTGGAGGGAAAAATAGTGCAAATACTACACATTTAGCAGACATTTCAAAAAAATACAATAATTTTACTTACCATGTCCAAAATTATAGTGAGATTGAGTTAGATTGGATAAAAAATAAAAAAAATATTGCGCTATGTGGTGGTGCTTCAACCCCTATGCAAGATATTATTAATGTAAAAAACTTTATTCTAAAAAATATAAAAGATTAAAAATTGTCAAAAATTAAGACATGTAAAAACAATTGTATTTTTTGTTTTATTGA
>JACVJA010000128.1 GCA_015661035.1 Candidatus Calidifonticultor daggyaiensis
AGAAAAAATAGCTAACTTTGAAATAGGCAATTTAAATAAGAGCAATTTAGATAAAATAAATGGTTTAAAGTTTGAATTTTTAAAGAAAAGTGATTCTATAAACTTAGTAAATAACCCTTACGAAATTAATATTATAATAGATTTTAAAGATTATTTTATTTTAGATGTAGGGACTGGAAGTGGAGCAATTGCTTTAAGCATTTTGCAAGAAATAGATAAATATATTATTGGGCAGGCAAAATTACTTTTTAATAATTTTTTTAAAAATCAAATTGGCAGTTTTAAAAAAATTGATAAAAAAGATTTTAAAAAAAGTTTTTATAAAGAAACTAACAATAAAAAGATTAAAGAAGAGAATCTTTTAAATCAAAATGTTAAAATAAATGAAATAAAAGAGAACGCTTTTGATAAAACCTTAACTTATTACTATGAAAATATAATAAACTATGACTATATTAAAAAGCCAATTCTTGATAGCAAAACAAAAAACAATGGGTTTAAAATAAATATTGAAGTAAATATAAAGTTAAATTTTAATTTTAAAATAATTGCTACTGATAAAAACAAAAAAGCTTTGGGGGTTGCTTTAAAAAATTATAATCAATATTTAAAAGAGTTTAATGACAATACCTATGCATTGGAATTTTATCTAGCTGATGTTATACCTTATGATAATGCTGATTTTATAGAAAAGTGTAAAAATAAAATTAACTTGGTTATATCAAATCCTCCATATATTAGTGAAAAAGAATATTATAATTTGCCAATTGAAGTTTCTAATTTTGAGCCAAAAGAAGCTTTAGTTGCGGGTAGGCTAGGCATAGAAGCATATGAAAATATACTAGGTAAACTGATTAATTTTGTAGCAAAGGAATGTATTTTTATTTTTGAAATAGACCCTAATGTTAGCGCCAAATTAAATAATTTATTAAGTGATAAATTCAGAGTTTTTAATTTTAATATAGAGAAGGATTATAATTCTAATGACAGGATTTTATATTTTACAAAATTATAACAATAAAAAATTATAGTAATAAGTTTATGAAATAAATTATGAAAATAGAAAAAATAACAATACCAATTAAGGGAATGCATTGCGCTAGTTGTGCAA
Organism: Candidatus Calidifonticultor daggyaiensis; assembly: GCA_015661035.1. GTDB lineage: Bacteria > Actinomycetota > Humimicrobiia > Humimicrobiales > Humimicrobiaceae > Calidifonticultor > Calidifonticultor daggyaiensis. The sequence goes on from JACVJA010000128.1 coordinate 1,112, forward strand.
TGGCGATACAAAAAAACATTGCAAAAGTTGATGGTGTAAACAACGTTTATGTAAATTTTGGAACAGAAAAAGCATCAATTGAATATGATAAAGATAAAATTTCTTTAGCTCAATTGAATGATTTAATAAAACCAATGGGTTATGAATTTGTTTTAGGGGACTATGTTAAAGAAGATTTAAGAAAAAGTAATTTAAGTAATAGTAATATAATTTTCCAAGAGCTTCCTAAATGTGAAAATAAACAAAATGTGCCGTTGAATAATGCTAAGGTGGAAAAACTTAAAGAGCTTAATGAGCAAAAGATAAAGATAAATTTTGTTTTGCCTGTTGCACTTATAGTTTTTATGCTTATGATATGGGAAATAATTTCAAAGAACTTTCCAAAAATACCATTTTTTTTTATTTCTGATGAAGTATATTCACCTCTTCTTTTAATTATATCAACGATAGTTTTGTTCTGGATTGGCAAACCATTTTTATTAGGAATTATTAGATTTTTAAAGTATAAAAAAGCAAATATGGATACACTTGTAGGAATTGGTACATTTACTGCATATATTTATAGTACATTTATTGTTCTATTTCCTCAATTAAGAATACTATTAAAATTACCACAAGATATGTATTTTGATGTTACTATTATTGTTATCGGTTTTGTGTCATTTGGAAAATATTTAGAAGCAAAATCAAAGTTAAAAACAGGAGAAGCAATTGAGAAATTAATAAATTTGCAGGCAAAAACAGCTGTAGTGCTGCGTGACGGTGTTGAGTTAGAATTACCCATAGATCAAGTTGTTTTAAATGATATTATAATCGTAAAACCTGGCGGCAAAATACCTGTTGATGGGCAAGTCATTGAAGGGCATTCTTCAGTTGATGAATCAATGATTACGGGTGAACCTATTCCAGTAGATAAAGAAAAAGGTGATACGGTAATTGGTGGGACGATAAATAAACACGGGACTTTTAAATTTATTGCAAAAAAGGTTGGTTCAGATACTATGCTTGCAAATATAATAAAAATGGTTGAACAAGCTCAAGGGTCTCGTGCACCAATTCAAAGAATTGCTGATAAAGTTTCAGAAATTTTTGTACCAATTGTGCTTATAATAGCTGCAGCAACACTAATTATCTGGCTTATAGTTGGAAGTCAATTTATACCCTTTAATAATGCATTAAAATTTGGTTTGCTAAATTTTGTAGGTGTACTTGTAATTGCATGTCCTTGTGCTCTTGGGCTAGCAACACCAACTGCAATTATAGTAGGCGTAGGTAAAGGAGCACAAAACGGAATTCTAATAAAAAATGCAGAAAGCCTTGAAAAATTATATAAAGTTAATACCGTTGTAGTTGATAAAACTGGAACAATTACAAAAGGTAAGCCCGAAATAACTGATATTATAATAAATGATAAAGCCGGTTTAAATGACATAAGCGATAAAGATGACTTAAATAATTTTAAAGATAAGGCTAATTTAAACGATTTAAATTATCAAACAGGTTTTGCCGAAACAAATAATAAAGTAATCAAAATCTCAAATAAAAACATTGAAAGTGATATAAATAATAAAAATGATGTTAATCAGTATATAAATGTAGCTAAAAATAAAACTGAGCAATTTTTAGAAATTGAAAGCATCGAAAATAAAATTTTATCACTTATTGCATCTCTTGAAAAAAATTCTGAACATCCGCTTGCATTAGCTATAGTGGAAAAGGCAAAAGAAAAAAAGCTAAAATTTTTAGAAGTTAAAGATTTTGAAATAATAGAAGGCAAAGGGCTTAAAGGTTCAATCGGTGGAAAAATTTATTATGCTGGAAATTTAAAATTAATAAAGGAATTAAATATATATTATGATAAAAGTATTGTAGAAAAACTTTCAAAGCAAGGCAAAACGCCTATACTTTTTGCAGAAGATGACAAAATAATTGCAATTATAGGTATATCTGACACGGTAAAAGAGACAAGTATTGAAGCTGTCAGTCAGCTTCATAAACTAGGGATTAAAGTAGTAATGTTAACAGGTGATAATGAAAATACAGCAAAATTCATTGCAGAACAGACAAAAATTGACACAGTTTTTGCTGAAGTTTTACCGAATATGAAGGCTGAAAAAATAAAGCAGCTTCAACTATCAGGCCATATAGTTGCAATGGCAGGAGATGGGATAAATGATGCTCCTGCGCTTGTTCAATCTGATGTTGGAATTGCTATGGGAACAGGGACAGATATTGCAATTGAATCAGCAGACATTACTTTACTTGGCGGAGATATTCTAAAAATACCTGCGGCAATCAAATTATCAAGGCAGACAATTGCTGTAATAAAACAAAATTTATGTTGGGCATTTATTTATAATATTATTGGAATCCCCCTTGCAGCAGGTTTATTTTATCCATTTTTTGGATTACTGCTTAATCCAGTTTTTGCAGGTATTGCAATGTCTCTTAGCAGTGTATCTGTTGTAACAAATTCCTTAAGATTAAAATTTACAAAATTGAATTAAATTAATTACTATAAACAGGAAATTGACTCACTAAATCTTTTACCTTATTTTTTACTTCAGCAATAGCAGAAGTGTTATTTCTATGCATAATTACATAATCAATCATATCAGCAATTTTTTGCATCTCTTCTATGCCCATACCTTGTGTTGTTACTGCTGGTGTACCAATTCTTATACCACTTGTTATATTTGGATTAAGCTGGTCATAAGGTATTACATTTTTATTTAAGATTATTCCAGCAGAAGCAAGAACTTCAGCAGCCTCATATCCTGTAATACCTTTATTTGTTAAGTCAACTAAAAATAAATGATTATCTGTACCACCGGAAACAATTCTATAGCCTTTTTCTTTCATAAAATTACATAATGCTTTTGAGTTATCAACAATTTTTTTTGCATATTCTTTAAAAGAAGGGTCTAAAGCTTCTTTAAAACAAACAGCTTTTGCTGCAATAACATGCATTAGTGGGCCGCCTTGTGAGCCTGGAAAAACTGATTTATTTATAATACCGGAATATTTTTTATCTGAAATAATTAGACCGCCTCTAGGACCTCTTAAAGTTTTATGAGTAGTTGCTGTTGTAAAATCTGCAATACCAACTGAGGTAGGGTGTACTCCACCAGCAATTAACCCAGCAACATGTGCAATATCAGCCATTAAAAATGCTCCAACCTCATCAGCTATTTCTCTAAATTTCTTATAATCTATTATTCTTGAATAAGAGCTAGCCCCGGCTATAATAAGTTTTGGTTTGGAAATTTTAGCTAATTTTCTTACATTTTCATAATCAATTACTTCTGTTTCAGGGTCTACACTGTAAGTAGATATATCAAAATATCTCCCTGTTAAATTTTGCTTATGTCCATGAGATAAGTGACCACCGTCTCTTAAATTCATTGATAGAATTTTGTCACCACAATTTAATATACTTAAAAATACCGCAGTATTTGCTTGAACACCACTATGGGGCTGAACATTACAATAATTAGAGTTAAATAATTTGTTGCATCTGTTTATTGCAAGCTCTTCAATTTCATCAACAATCGCACAACCCTCATAATATCTATCGCCTGGATATCCTTCAGCATATTTATTAGTCATAACAGAACCCATTGTTTTTATAACTTCTTGGGACGTAAAGTTTTCACTTGCAATAAGTATTAATTGACTTCTTTGTCTGTCTAACTCTTTTTTAATAAGGGTCTGCATCTCTTCATCTACAACATTGGAAATAGTGTGATTTATTAAATTTTTTTTATCCAATCAAATCAACTCCTGCTAATATTTTTTTAATTTTTTAATATTTTTTTTTATTCCTAGATATTAATTCTTTCAAAGAGATTTATATTATTTAAAAATTTATAAACTTCTAATTTGATTTTTATTAAAATCCATCCAATTTTAAAGTCATATAATTTTATAAAAAATTTTAAAGTTTTACACTACCTTGTCTTAAAACTTTTAGTTTTTCATCAGTTACATCAATTATTGTTGAAGCTACTCCGCTTAAAGGTTTTTTATAATCAAATATAAAATCAACTTTATCCAAAATTTCAAAAGGTATTTCAGATATTATTTTTGGCGAATTGCTAGTCCCTGAAATTGTTGCACTAGTTGAAATTATAGGACAAGACAGAGATATTATTTTTTTTATTTCTTTTAATGGGTCAAGCCTTATTGCTACAGTTTCTTTAAGCTTGCTATTAATAATATTAATATTATTATCTTTTAAAATTTTAGTATGCTTATTGTAAATAAACTTATTTTCATCAGCTAAATTATTATCAAACTTTTTATCAATGGAGGTA
>JACVJA010000129.1 GCA_015661035.1 Candidatus Calidifonticultor daggyaiensis
ATCAGGTAAAATTTCATATTCTATTTCCTCAGTGACAGGGTCATACTTCTTTAGTTCTCCTTCGTGCAGAGCCACGACATTGATTTTTTCGTATTCACCAGTGCGTAGTGCTAATTGTAAAAATCCTCTATAACCAATTTGAAGTTGCGGTTTTACCCCTTCATCTTTAAGATGGTAGGGAATAACAAAACTGAAGCCAAGAGAGTTATCAATTGGTAGGTCTAATGCAACCGCTTTCAGGCAGGTTCTTATTAAATCTTGCGGTTGGCATTTTCTCAAATGTGTTTCTTGTTCTAAAAGAGAAATCAAAGAGGCAACAAACTGCCTTGATTTCTCACCAAGAATCTGTTTTAACCTTTTTTCTGTTTCCTCTTTTGTAAGATATTCTGTAATACTTAAACTTTTTGTATTAGTCATTGTATTTTACCTCCTTTGCTCTATAAAATGTTATTGCCCCATATTTATCTTGTTTAATACGGGGAATAAAATAATCTCTTAATACTTTTCCACATCTACTACAATGTTTAATCAAAATTCCAGCAATAAGTTCGCTTTTTGTTCTGTGTCCAAAAATTTTGCATATTAATTTTTTCATTTTTATCACCTCCTTTCTATTTTTCTTTCAACTTCCAATACTTTAATAACTTTTGCCTATCTTCATTATTATTAACTTTTGAAATTTGCCTTCGCAACTAAAATCAATTCAAGATTATTCAATGCAATATCCGCATTCCAAAAAAGTTTTGGTATGTCTACAATGTTATATTTCTCAATTTTTGAATTCAAGCATTTCAATATATCAATTAATTTTGAATATTCTGAAAATGGATGTAGATTTACATTCGTTTTAACATTAATTATTACTGTTTCACTAAATTCAAACACAGTTTTTTCTTTGTATATAAAAGATAGCCATTCACCAAAGCTTTTGAAAATATATTTATATTCTTTAGGAAGAGCAATAACATCTTTAAACAAATCATTAAAAATATCATCTATTTCATCTTTTCTAATTTCAAAAAATCTATTTAATCCTTCGAAATAAATAAGATAGATAGAATCTGAAGATACATCATTTATAAATATTCTCTTTTCTCTAAATTCAGGATAGATTTTATAAATAAGTTCTTTACTCATCATTTTATTACCTCCTTATTTTTACGACATTCTTTACAAAGTATAACATCGTTTTCATAATCGTAAACCCAGTTTTGTTCAATTGATTTGTTAACTACATCTTCTCTTGTATAACCTTTGATTACAGCATCACATTCTGAACATCTTATAAAATAGCATCCATAATTTACTTGACTTGGTCTTATTTTGTAGTATGTCATTTTTATCACCTCCTTTTCTACTGGCATAAAAAAAGCGGGGGGTAGGGAAATGCCCAGACAGGTAGGTCTGAGAAAAAAAACCTCCCCCCGCTATATTTTTTTAATTTTAACTTTTCTGGGATTTTATGTCTGGGCATTTTTTTTACTCTTTCTATTTCTGTTTGATACAATTATAACATATAAAAAAAAATTTGTCAAGAGTTTTTTAAAAAATTTTTTTATCGTGAATATTTTTTTAATGTATCTTGAACTTCTTCGTGAAGTTCTTTAGTTTTTTCTTGTTTCTCTTCTTGTGAGATACTTGGTTGTTTAAGGTAAGACCTGAACGCTGAATGCATATCTTTAATTTTTTTTCTTTTTAATTGTTCACGATGTATTTCAATATCAGGGTCGGAATAAACAGTAATTCCGACCATTCTTAATAACAATTCATTGGCATCTCTTTTTCGTGGAGGATAACCATAAAGTTTTCCTTGATAAGCATCATATAAATTCTGAAAATGAAAAACAAGTGGTGTGGTAGTTTGTCTCAATATGTATCTTGCCATTTTTTCTCTTTTTATAGATGGTAAATCTCCATCTTGATATATTTTTTTATTTGTAAATGGGTCATAATTATTCAAAGCATTATACATACTTCCAGCAAGACCACCACCGCGTATAGATGTAAACAATTCTGGAAAATCTAAATACAAATAATTTATTCCTGAAATTGGTAGATGATATGATAAATCAAGATATGTAACTTTTCCTGTTTGTTCATCTTTAGCGACTGGAATTACATAAGGTTTGTTTCGTAAAAATAATGGTTTTTTCTCTTCAACCTCTTCCTTTGTTAAACCCAAACCTCTTCTTGCAATCTCTTCTAAAATGATGAAAAGTATTGTATATTTTAATAATTTCCAAGGTTTTGTTAAAAGAGTTTCAAGTGTATTAGGTATCATTAATGAGTAAAAAGATATAAATGGAAAAAAGAATCCAGTAACTCCTGAACGAAGTTTTTCAATGATAGGAACAACGAATCTATAATCCAATTGCCATTTATTTGCCCAGTAGATTGCTTGTTGTGGAGTAGCACCTAAATTTTCTGCCCATTCTGCAAGATATGTCCTTTGAATATGGTCAATTGCACCATAATAACTTGTTAAAAGTTTTCTTAATTTTCCTGACTTTTCCAGCACAATATCACTAAAAGTTTTCAAAGGGAATATTGAATTTTGAATTTTTTTTATATCAATAGGCTTTAATTCAACATCAAAATAACCTGCACCATATAGACCTCTATCTCCCCATTTATGATATAGTGGTCCTTTTGTGATGTAATCTATAATTGCTTGTTTTTGTATCTGCAGATTAATTTTTCCTTTATGAGGAATAAGTGACCAAACAGGGGCACCCGCTAAATCATTTTGAACTGTTATACCACTAAAGAAATTTCTCACTGTAGTAGCAATACTGAGTGGAACTTTTGATGCTTTATACCAACTTAATATTTCAGAAAATAATGGTATAAAATGTCTTTCTGGTGTAAAAAATAGTCGTATTTCATCTACTAATCCAGGATGTATATATCCATCGTTAAGGGGTCCTAACCTTATATCTCTTTCCACTCCTCGTGGTAATAAATCTTTTACAGCTATAAATCCTTCTTTTGGTGTTTTTGAAAATAATTCTGAACTTTCTGAAATTGCATCAAGCCACATTGAGTTAGCCAATTGGTATGCTAAATCTCTGAAAGTTCTGTGTAGCATTGCTTCTGCTTCATATACCCATCCAGTTTGAATTTTCAATTCTAAACCCAGTTTTTCAACCTCTTGAATTGTCATTGTTTTACTGTCAACTATATCATAATTTTCACTTAATCTTTTTGCATCTCTAATTACTTCTTTTGCAAAATCGGACTTAATAATTTCAAGTTCACCCTTTAATTGTGTTGGTCTTGCAGTTAGAAGTATTTCTAATTCTTTATGTTGTTTTAGAAAATCTTCAAATTTTTTCACTGCATTTGGTGCTACAAGTCGTGCCTTTTCGTTATCAGTTATATACACAGATACAAATTCTGCAACTTTTTCTGACCCTCTTCTTACATATTGTCTAAAATATTGTGTTGTTTCTTCAGGTAATCTACTATCAGCAATAACTCGTAATTCAGGATTAATTAATTTATCTTTTACAAGTAAATCTTGTAAATTATATTTATCATCAAGAGCGTGACCTAATTCGTGTGTAAGAGTTTTTTCTGTAGTTGCAAATTTTAATTCTATTTTTGGGTCAATTCCTAATTCCGCTATACCTTTTCTGAAAGCACCAAGTATTCCTTTTCGCATTTTTAATCTTATTTCAACAGGAACACCTATTCTATTCAATAAATCATTTATTTGATTTCTTAAAGTAGCATCTATTTCTTGGCTTAAATGCATCACTTTTTTACCTTTCAAAGATAAAACATCAATAAGTTCTTTTTCAGTCATATTAGCAATTTTGGGTATTGTATCATATCCTGCAGAACGCAATCTTTCTGCGTATATTCCATCAAGTCCTTTTATTCTTTCTAAATCTGAATCAAGTATTTTACCATCAAATTCAAGTGCATATTTTCCCCATTCATAGAGACTTAATTTATGCTTAAACATACTCGTTCCTATTACACCTTTTGTTCGTGTAAATCTTGGAATTTGTATTGGTGGTCTACCTGGAATTGGTGAAGGTTTTACATAAAATGTTCTTGCATATTCTCCTAAATGTTCAAGAACTGTATCTTTTAGTAACAAATGCATATCTTTGGGCACTCTACCTTCATCCCGCCATTTATCATAAATATTTACTAAACTTAAAGATAGTTGTCCTATATGGGTATCTATTTTTTTAACAATTGGTTCAAATTCTGGAGTTACAGGAATATATTTATTTATCATAAGACCTAATTGTTCTTGTTGTTCTTTTGTTAAATCTTTTAAGAGTGGTGCAATATTATTTTTTACTCTAAATACTATACTATCAATAATTCTTTGTCTTTCTTTTAATAATCCTTCAATCTCTTTTGTTTGTGCGATTTTAACTGATTTTGGCATTTTTGAGTTCCAGACATCTAACAATTTATCATAAAGTTTATACATATTTTTTGTAATAGGATTAGTAAATTCCCAAGTCTGTGGTCTATATTTCATTATATCAGGGCTTATAGGCAATATTTCTGGTAATTTATCAATTTCTTCCAATAATTTCATTTTATATTCCAATCTCGGGTCTTTAGGTGGTTCAGGTAAAGGTTGTGTTGGCACTGATTTTGGAGGCTTAGGAGGAACTCTACTTATTGGTGGAGTCTCTAATTCTATTGGTTGCACAACAGCACGTTCTGCAATTATTCGTGCAGATGGAACTTTTTTAACTTTTGGCTCTACTCCAAATATATGATGCGGTGATACAGCAGGTTTTTCGGTTAATCCCCAATGGATATATTTTTCTGGAATATTATTTATTATATTTTTTAATTTCACATAATTTATATTAAAACCTGTTGGTAGTTCTGTTTTCATTGGCATTATTATATTTCCTTCTGTTGCTTTATATTTCTCGGGTTCAATTTTTATTGGTATTTCAACTGTTTTTTTAGTTTTTTTATCACCAGTAGTTATTATCATTTTTGATGATGGTCTGTCTATATCTATATGCAAGATATTATCTGCTAATTTTGCATACGCTTTTAAGTCTTTTAATAGTTTTTATAATAAATCTTTATCAATTATAATTTTTTCCACAAATTCGGGAATAACTTTTTCATAATCTGGAAAAACTGCATCTATCAACCTTGACACAACTCTTCCGTTTGTTCCTGTAAATTCAATAATATTTTCTTTTGAATTAACTTTTATAGTTAAATCTCCTTCTATAGATTTTAATGCTTTTAATGTTTCTGGTAAAATAATGTATTTACCTGGTTTTTGTATTTCTCTAACATCAATTCTATTTACTGCCAGATGTGCTCCATCAGCTGCTACTAAAAACGCTTTATCAGGACGAACATCTAAAAGAACACCTGCAAGGGCATATCTTCCTTTTTCAGTAAATGGAGTT
>JACVJA010000130.1 GCA_015661035.1 Candidatus Calidifonticultor daggyaiensis
TTTTGTTACCCATTTTTTCCTTTCGTTTAATTTTAAATTAAAATTATTAAAAAGCTATTATTATTTTAAATTCTGCTGAAAATCAAGCACTGCATCGTAAAATGCAAAAATATTTTCTACCGGTGTATTTGCCTGTATATTATGTGATGGCGCAACAATATATCCCCCGTCACAGGCAAGAATATTTATTATTTTAAAAACCTCTTTTTTTATTTCTTCAGGGGTTTTTTCCATAAGTAAATGCTGTATATCTATTCCTCCATGAAAAGTAATTTTATTTCCAAAATCTTTTTTAAGACCAGCCGGATCCATATCTTTCGCCGCCGGCTGTATAGGATTTAAAATATCTACGCCAATTTCTATTAAATCATTAATAATTGGTTTTATTGCACCGCAGCTATGATGAAATATTTTAATATGGCTATATTTATTTTTAATGCTTTCTATTAATTTTTTATATCTCGGTTTTATTGTTTTTCGCCATAAATCCGGGTCCATTATTGTCCTGTCCTGCATGCCATAATCATCGCCTATTGCTAAAATATCAACATCGCCACTGACTGCAGCCAAATAGTTTCTATTAAAGGCTATAAAGTATTCAGTAATAGAATCAAGTAAAAATTCAGATTCTTTAGTTTTAGAGGCTAAATCCATGTAGAAATCCATAAATCCTCTTATCCAAAGAGCAGTTTCAAGTATTCCACCATAAGATTGGGATAATGAAATCACATAATTTTCATTTTCCCTGTAATAATCCTTAAGCTGATTTTTTAAATCTTTAAATCTTAAAACATCATCGGGGTCTGGAAATTTATAGTTTTTAATTTCATCAAAACTTTTTCCTTGAAGAGGATGTTTTACCATTTCAAAATAATATGCTGATCTCTGCCATTTAACGCCCCATTCATCAATAAAATATTTATCACTTCCACCCTGGACATAACCCTTTTTTATCTCATCATCAATATCAAAATTAAAAGCATTATTATATTCTTCTTTTAATTCTATGGTTCTCTTTGAAGAACCAGGGTAAAGCCATCTGAAGCCTATGTCATATTTTTTTAAAAACTCATCTTCGGGCAGTGCTGAAAGCTGAACAAAGCTATTTATTCTGGGTTTTATATTTAATCCCATAGATTCTAAAACTTTTTTATAAGCAAATATGGATATTGCAGCCTGGTCACCGCCATAATCAAGCATAAAATTAATGCCCTGCCTATGGTTTAAAATATCATTAAATCTTGCTTTATAATTAAAACTTTTCATAATAAGTACCTTTAAGCTATTTTAGTTTAAATTTTCTGAAAAAATATAAATTTTTAAAAATTATTTCTTTCCCTTTTTATTGTTTCGAGCAAAGCTTTTATATTTTCTATTGGCACATCATTCATTATTTCCTGAGAAGGAGCAATTACATAACCTCCGCCTTTTCCCAATATTCTGATAGTGTCTCTGGTTAGTGTTGCAACTTCTTCAGGACTTAAAAATGGAAGTTTTTGAGTATTTATTCCTCCAAAAAATATAAGATCTTTGCCATATTCTTTTTTAAGGTATTTTAAATCCATCACCGGTTGGACTGGTTCCAATATCCTTAGGCCAATGTCAATCAAAGACGGTATATATTTTGTTATATCACCGCATGAATGCAGCATAATAGGCAATCCCGCCTTATTAAATACTTCCCAGTGTCTTTTAATGCGTGGTAATATAATATTTTTAAAAACTTCCATCGAAAAAAATCCGCCATGCTGCGTGCCCAGGTCATCACCCGTATGAGCTATTTTAAAACCCATTTCAACAGTCTTTTTCGCAATCTCAATTTTGTAATCTGTTATCTTATCTAACAATTCTTCAACCAGCTTTGGTTTTAAAGCTATATATAACATAAGTTCTTCAAAACCTAATATATGGTAAGCCCTCTCATAAATACCTGCATAACCTGAAGGCAATACCATAAAATGATTTGCATACATATTAAGATCATTTTCCCAATCAAGAAAATTATTTTTCATATTTATATCTGGAGTTTTATATTTTTTTACTGCATCTTCAATTGTTTCTGAAAAGATTGCATCTTTAATTTCTGGAGGTAAAATTTCAACATTAATATCATTAGATTTTAATTTCTGAAGAGGATGAGAACATACAAAAAAAGACCCTACCCCGACTTTATAACCTATACCCCAGGCATCATAAACAACTTTATTTTCCCAGTCCGGAAAAGCATAACCGTCAATTTTTAATTTTTCTATTTCTTCTTTTACATCTCTGAAAATCATAGTTTTATCATGCCTAGTAAATGAAAAATAGAAATGGTTTTCCAAATAATCGTCAAGTTCATTCTCAGAAGCCAGTCCCAGCGCTTCACTTATTAATTTATATCTTGACCTGTCTGCAAAAGTTATCTGACTGGGCAAATAATCTATGTCTTCACCTTTTATCATTTTTAGAATTCTTTGCTCTCTTGATATAATATTCATTAATCATCTCCCTTTAATATAATAATTCAATTATTCATACAATTTATTAATTTCTTCCCTGACAATTTTTACCCAGTCAACTACATTTTGAGGATTTTTACCAATTGTATGATTGTCTTTCATTATTATCTCAACAATATTGCCTTTTGTGACCTCTAAAAAATTTCTTATATTTTTTCTTATATAGTCCTTATTTATAGAAGAAACTGCTAAATCAGTAGGCGATGGCTTATAGGAAAAAATATATTTATCTTCAAGATATTCACTCATTTTTCTATAGTCTGCCCAATTTGAAACAGAAACCCTTCTTAAATTAGGAATTTGTTTTATAACATGCCATCTTTTATCCAGTGGCTCACAGCATCCATAACAATTTAAACCAAAAAGCTTAAGTAGCTCTAATTGAAACGGGAAAACAAATTCCTTAAACATTTCCGGGGAAACCTGTCCTGTTTCCTGGCTTTCAGCAAAACCCCACAAATTTTTAGTTGTTATTATGCTATCTTCAGAATTATCCAATTCTTTACAATACCCCAGTCCGCCTGAACCTACGTAACTATCATCATTATTATTTGAAAGCAGTTTTGAATTTTGAAGAAAATTAATTTTTTTAATCCAGCCATCTCTTAATTTTTCAAGTACTTTTTTTATGAATTCACCATTATCTATAAGCTGAAAAAACATATTTTCAAGACCAATGAGCCCTACAAGATCTATTGTTAAACCAAGGCTCCACCACCACTGACCCTTTATTCTTGGAATTAATAAGTCCTTAAAAACATTAGAAGCAATATTTAAATTTTCCAGGGTAGTTTTATAATCAATATCAATAGTTGGATAATTAATCATTTCTATATCTTCAATACTTTTTATCTTGCCATCCCATACATAAGAGCCACCATCCAGACCGCCACGTATACTTCTGGAGCTAATCCAGTCAGTTTCCTTATATGTGTAGCCTATGTCAAAATAAATTTCTATAGGTTTATCATCCTTTAATTTTTCTCCATAAAAAATTTCTTTTAGTAATATGATTTCCCATCTTCTTGCAAGAGGACTTCTGCAATTTAAATCATCACTAAGTATTATTTCGTTCCAGCCATTTTCTGGGTCACAAAAGATAAGTGGCTTTTTTGTTTTTAAAGAATTATGTTCGTACCACAGATCTTTTTTTGTGATATTTTCACTACTCTGGGATAGTTTGGATACTTTTTCAGCTAAATGCCTGAGAATATCTATATCCTGCCTGCTCATGAATAATTCTTCACTTTGAGCACTTGCAAAAATAGTTTTTTGACCATAATTTACTTCAGTCCATACTCCAGTAGCATTAATTGCTGGCATTTTAATCCTCCAATTGTCTTAATTGCTGCTCAACATCAAAAATTTTTGGTAGCTTTTTTATTTTCCCATCATCTGAATAATCCTGCATTATTTCTAATAAGTCTGACATCTTTACTATCCAGTCTTTAAAAACCTGTGTCTTTGCCAATTTTTTAAAAGCATCATCAAAATTCTCAGACATAAAATATAAATAAAGATTATTTTGTTCATCAATCCAAATTATCTCACGTTCTATGCCCGATTCTTTAATAGCTTTTAAAAGTTCAGGCCATGCATTTTTATGAACCTCTATATATTCATCTCTCTTATCTTTTTTCACTTTTTGTATAAACATTGTATGTTCCAATTTAAGCTCCTCTAATATTTTTTAAGAATGTTAGAATTATAATACCCCTTAGCTATTTTGATTTTTTATAAAGGTTATTATGCTTGCTCTTTTAATTATAAATATTAAAAATATATGAATAAGACTTAAAAAAGGTTTGCCATAAGATTTGGCACACCTTTTTTAAACTATAAAATGATTTTTACCATTCACCTGGCATGAATTCTTCAACATTATTTTTATCAACAATTGGTAATTCCATAAGATTTAAATATGGATCAAGCTGCTGTGGAGGTTTTATTCCAAGTATTAGAGCTTTTATAACTACCTGTGCACCCTTTTTGCCTCCATTGGATGGAATCTGTGATACTGTACCTTCCATATAACCTTTTTGAATAAGCTCAAGACCTTCCTTGCTTGCACCTACACCAACCAGCTTTATTTTTCCAGGTTCAATACCTGCTTCCTGCATAGCAACCCAGGCACCAACAGCCAGTGTGTCATCTTGTCCAAACACTCCAGCGATATCAGGATATCTGACTAACCAGTCTTCCATAATTTTTGTAGCAGTTGCCTTGTCCCATTGGGTTGCCTGCTTTGCAACAACTTCAATTCCAGATCCAAGTTCTTTGAGCTTGTCTTCAAAACCTTTTGATCTGTTAATTTGCGCTTCCTGGCCTGCTATTCCTTCGATAATTCCAACTTTTCCTTTACCGCCTAAAGCTTTATGCATAAATTCTGCAGCTATTTGACCTTCAAGATAAGTATCCGGTCCAGCATAAGCTATTGTATATTTTTCATCTTCTTTTGCTACAGCCGTATGGTCCATAACCACAGGAACACCTGCTTCAAATGCTTTTTTTACTGCTGGCATTATTGCGAGCGAATCAACAGCTACAAGATCAATAATATCAGGGTTTGTAGCAAGCGCATCATCTATCTGGGTCGACTGCAGATTTACATCAACCTGTGCATCATACAATGTCACTTTGGCACCAGCCAATTCAACCCATTTAGTGAATTCATTAATACAGGGTGTACAGTATGGGCATGTTGTTGTAAGCCATAGAAGCGCAACTTTTTTACCTTCAACACCTTCAATTGGACCAGTTATTTTACTTAAATCAACATCCCCATTTTCATCAAATATTGATTCAGCTACTGTTTCCACTTCGGTCACTGTTGAAGTTTCTTCTGCTGCTACAGTTGTTTCAGCGGCGGCAGTTGTTTCTGCTGCTGAGA
>JACVJA010000131.1 GCA_015661035.1 Candidatus Calidifonticultor daggyaiensis
GCCATATATTACAGCTACAATTATAATGCAGCTACTGCAAGTTGTTATACCAAAACTTGAACAGCTTGCAAAAGAGGGTGAAACCGGTAGGAGGAAAATTAACCAAATTGCAAGATATATGACGACAGGTCTTGCTCTAATCCAATCTGTTGCAATGGTGTTTTACTTTAGAAATTTTAATGCCATTCCTAAATTTGATGCTATGCATATTACATTGATTGTTGCAACTCTTACAGCGGGAACTACTTTAATAATGTGGCTTGGTGAATTAATAAATATACATGGAATTGGCAATGGCATTTCATTAATTATCTTTGCATCAATTGTTTCAAGAATACCAGGACAAATTGTAACTATTTTCAGGCTTAAAACGACCAATATAATATTTATAGTGTTGTTTGCAGCAATCGCAGTAGGGGTAATTATGGCTATTATTGAAATGACTCAAGGAGAAAGAAGAATTCCAGTGCAATATGCTAAAAGAATAGTTGGACGAAAAGTTTTTGGTGGGCAGAGTACATATTTACCACTAAAAGTAAATCAAGCAGGTGTTATGCCCATTATTTTTGCTGTATCAGTACTTTTGTTTCCAGCAACAATTGCACAGTTTGCTAATGTAAACTGGCTTACTAGGCTTGCAAACTTGTTAACTCCAAGTGCACAAGCCACTATTAATCCGGTATATGCAGTTATATATATACTTTTAATTATATTTTTTGCATATTTTTATGGTGCAATTACTTTTAATCCAATGGATACTGCGGATAATTTAAGAAGGTATGGAGGATTTATCCCTGGAATTAGGCCAGGCAAAAATACAGCAGATTATTTATCTCACATATTAAACAGGATAACTTTACCTGGTGCAGTTTTTTTAGCAATGATTGCAATATTGCCAGAACTGTTAATTACTTATGGAAATATGCCTTTTAGATTTGGAGGTACATCAATATTAATTGCAGTAAGTGTTGCTCTTGAAACAATGAGGCAGCTTGAGTCACAACTAATAATGAGAGATTATGAAGGATTTTTAAAATGATTTTAGTATTACTTGGTGCGCCTGGAGCTGGTAAAGGTACACAGGCAAAGTTTTTGTCAGAAAAACTTAATTTAATGCATATTTCTACTGGAGATATTTTAAGAGATGAACTAAAAAAGGGTACTGAGCTTGGTAAAAAAGCAAGCCAATATATGCAAAAAGGCGAGCTTGTTCCAGATGAAATAATAGTTGAGATGATAAAAAATATAATGAGTGACCCTAAAAGCCAGAACTCAAAAAATGGATTTTTAATGGATGGTTTTCCAAGGACTTTAAATCAGGCTCAAAAATTTGATGAGATGCTTTTGAGTTTAAACTTAGGTATTAATAAAGTTGTTAACATTGATGTAAAAAAAGAAGAGCTAATAAAAAGACTTTCTAGCAGGAGAGTCTGTCACTCTTGTAATAATATTTGTAGTTTAAATGATCAGAAAAATGGTGGTTTAATAGAAGAAGGTAAGTGTCCTGTTTGTGGTGGACAACTTTATCAAAGAAAAGACGATGAGGAAAGAGTCATAATGCAAAGACTTGAAGTTTACGAAACACAAACAAGACCTTTGATTGATTATTACGCCGAAAAGGGAGTTTTAGTTAATATTGATGGTATGGGCAGTGAGGAGAAGATTGCTGAAAGGATTGTTTCAACCTTATGATTATTTGTAAATCTGCAGATGAAATTAAGTTAATGCAGCAAGCAGGAAAAATTGTAAATGAGGTTCTTTTAAAAATTGAAGAGAGTATAAAGCCTGGAGTTACAACGGCTTATCTTGATAACATTGCAGAAGAATTAATTATTAAAAAGGGTGCAGAGCCTGCATTTAAAGGTTATGTAGGAAGGATTTCTACCAAGCCTTTTCCTTCAAGTATCTGTGTTTCTATTAATGAAGAAGTAGTTCATGGAATTCCTGGCAAAAGGGTTATTAAGGAAGGCGATCTTGTTTCAATTGATGTAGGTGTAAGGTTTAAAGGTTATTATGGTGATGCTGCAAGAAGCTATAAGGTAGGAAAGGTTTCAAAGCTTGCAGAAAGACTTTATGAGGCTACTTTAGATGCATTAAATAAAAGTATTGATAAATGTAAAATTGGCAACAGGTTATCTGATATTTCGAACACAATTGAGACACGAGCTAATAAGGATAATTTTTCAGTAGTTAAAGTTTTTGTAGGGCATGGAATTGGCAAAAAAATGCATGAAGAGCCTCAAATATTAAATTATGGAATTGCTGGGCAAGGTCCAGTTCTTAAAAAGGGTATGGTTTTAGCAATAGAGCCAATGCTAAATGCAGGTGCAAGTGAAG
Source organism: Candidatus Calidifonticultor daggyaiensis (assembly GCA_015661035.1). GTDB lineage: Bacteria > Actinomycetota > Humimicrobiia > Humimicrobiales > Humimicrobiaceae > Calidifonticultor > Calidifonticultor daggyaiensis. The sequence continues at coordinate 2,338 of JACVJA010000131.1, forward strand.
TAGAAATTTTAGACGATAAGTGGACAGTTGTAACTGCTGATAGGAAGTTGTCCTGTCATTTTGAAGATACTATTGCGATTACTATTGACGGGCCACTGATTTTAACAAGATAGGCTAATTTGGTGCAGGTTTTTTGGGCTAAGTTATGTTAAATAAATTTAAATTTAAAAAATAGTTTTAAAAAAAATAGTATAATTTAAACTTTTAAATGGCAATTTAAAAAAGTTATAGACATTTTAACGATTTTTTGTTAACTTAATTGTTTGCGCTTAAATTCTGATGTTTAAGAATTATTAAGGAGGGAAATATTAGTAAAAAAGAGGGTGTTATAGAGGCAGAAGGCACTATTTTAGAGGCTTTACCTAATGCAATGTTTAGGGTAGAGCTTGATAATGGTCATAAGGTGCTTGCACATATTTCTGGAAAAATGAGAATGCATTATATAAAAATTTTACCTGGTGATAAGGTTAGAGTTGAAATATCGCCTTATGATCTTACAAGGGGTAGAATTATTTTTAGAAAGAAATAATATTTTCAAGAAAAAAAATTATTAATTATTTTTTATAATAATTCTTTAATATTAATAAGTATAATAACTTAATTTTAGTTTTTTTGTTAATTATAAAACTATAAGGTTTTTTGTTTTCTATAAGATTTGTAATTAAGAGGTATAGAAATGAAAGTAAAACCATCTGTAAAAAAAATTTGCAGCAGTTGCAGAATAATAAAAAGAGAGGGAAAAGTAATGGTTATTTGTAAAAACCCTCGTCATAAACAAAAGCAAGGCTAAGGAGGTTTAATTGGCTAGAATTGCTGGTGTAGATATTCCTAGAGACAAGCATATTGTTATTGCTCTTACTTATATCTTTGGTATTGGTAAGTCTTTAGCTAAAAAGATTTTAAAAGACTTAAATATTGAAGAAACTAGAAAAACAAAGGATTTAACAGAAGATGAAATTGTAAAAATTAGATCCTATATTGATAGTAATTTTAAAGTAGAGGGCGATTTACGTAGGGAGATTACTCAAAATATAAAGAGATTAATTGAAATTAATTCTTACAGGGGAATTAGACATAAAAGAGGTCTGCCTGTAAGAGGACAAAGAACCCACACTAATGCTAGAACAAGGAAAGGCAGAAGAAGACCTGTGGGTATTAAATCAAAAGCAAAGGCATAAAAAAATAGTAAAAATAAAAATTATTTTAAAAGCAAAGTTTTAAATTATTTTTAAAGATTAAAAGTAAAGTTTTATTTAGTTTTATCGGAGGGAATTTTGGCTAAAAAAACAACGGCAGTAAAAAGAGTAAAAAGAAAAGATAAAAAAAATATTCCATATGGTATAGCACATATTCAATCTACTTTTAATAATACTATAGTTACAATAACAGATTTAAAGGGTAATACTATAGCTTGGGGTAGTGCTGGTGCTATGGGGTTTAAAGGCTCAAGAAAAAGTACACCTTTTGCTGCACAAGTTACTGCTTCTAATGTTGCTAAAGCAGCTCAAGAACATGGTGTTGCAAAAGTTGATGTTTTGGTTAAAGGTATAGGTTCGGGCAGAGAAACTGCAGTTAGGTCTTTACAAGCAGCAGGGCTTGAAATTGGTACTGTTACTGATATTACCCCAGTTCCACACAATGGCTGCAGGCCGCGAAAAAGAAGAAGAGTTTAAAAACTTATTATACTTCTTTAAAAAAATTATTTAATAAAATAAGCGTTATTAGATAAATTTAATTAAATTAATTTTAACAAAGTTAAGTTTTTTAAATAAGTTTTAAATTAAAATATTTATTAATAATTTGTTCAAGTTATTTTGAAATATTTTTAATATTTTTAATAATTTATAATTCATTTATTTTGTTAATTTTAGGAGGCATTTATATATGGGTGTTATGCATGTCAGTTCGTGCAAATTATGCAGGAGAGAAAGACAAAAGCTTTTTTTAAAAGGTACAAGGTGCTATTCAGATAAATGTGCTTTTGAAAGAAAACCTTATGTTCCAGGACAAAAAGCAAAGATGAGACTTATAGAAACAGATTATTATAGGCAGTTGCGTGAAAAGCAAAAAGTAAAAAGATATTACGGACTTTTGGAACGTCAATTTAGAAATTATTATAAACAGGCAGTTAGAAGAAAAGGAATTACTGGTGAAGTTTTACTCCAGTTATTAGAAACAAGGCTGGATAATGTGGTTTATTTAATGGGTTTTGCATTTTCACGTAAACAAGCAAGACAGTTGGTATCTCATGGCCATATTGCTGTAGATGGAAAAAAGGTTGATATTCCTTCATACCATGTAAAAGAAGGCCAGACAATAAGCGTTTTGCCATCGAGTAGAGAAATAGTTCCAGTTTTAGAGGCAAAGGAATCGGCAGGCTCTATAACAGTGCCTGAATGGTTAAAAGTTGATATTAAAAATTTAATTAAAGATTCGCTTTTTTCGAAATAAAATAAATTCAGTTTTTTAGCTAAATTAATATCCGTTTTTAATTTTTTTATTGGCGAAATCACATTTTTCTCTCGAGTCGAAGGGAAGGTTTTGAAAATTATAAGTTCTACTTTTTTATCTTTTTTAATTTGAGAAAAAACTTTTAAAAATTCTTGAAACAAAAAATGGGTTCTTATAAAAGTATGGGGGTGAAAAACTAAATTTTTTTTTGTAATCAGGAAATTCTTCTTTTAAGCTTTGGTAAAAACTTAAAACTTCTGTCGGATGATGGGCATAGTCATCAATTAAATAAATATTATTTTGATGAGCAACAATTTCAAACCTTCTTTTAATGCCTTTATAATTTTGAATTGATTTGAGAAAAATTTTTTCGGGAATTTTTAAAATTTTTATTAATTGATAAATTAAATTTAGATTTTTTTGAAAATGCAAACCGCCAAGAGGGAAGGGAAGTGATTTAAAGCTCTTAACTTTTATTTTTGAACCATCAATCAAGATTTTTGGTTCTTGTAAATTTTTAATAAATTTTAGATAAGCTCTTTGATATTCTTTTTCATTTTGAAAATAGTCCGGGTGATCATAATCCATATTGGTGATA
>JACVJA010000132.1 GCA_015661035.1 Candidatus Calidifonticultor daggyaiensis
TAAAGGAAATATTTTATGGGAAGCATCTGTTGGAAAGCATGAAAATGACAACTTAACAGAACTTCCAGAAGGTACAACTAGGGTTTATCCAGGTCCACTTGGTGGAGTAGAAACAAACATGGCTTTTTCAGATGGAATTATATATGTTCCAATAGTAAATCTTTTTGCTGATTATACGCCTACAAGCTTTAATTTTTCCACATTTGATATAGGTGCAGGCACAGGTGAACTTATAGCACTTGATGCAAATACAGGCAACCAAATCTGGAAAAAAGAATTTAATTCTATAAATGTAGGAGCTGCAACTGTTGTAAATGATCTTGTTTTTACATCCACATTTGATGGGATGATTTATGCATTTAATAAAAAGACAGGTAATGAAGAGTGGAAATATCGGGCATCAGGAGGTATTAATGGCTGGCCAGCAGTATCAAATGATATGATTTTATTTCCAATAGGTCTTGGCCCTGAACCTAAACTTTTAGCTTTCAAACTTGGCAAAGCTTCTGAAGAAACTGCAGGTGTAAAATCTTCAGACTCAGATGGGTCTGCTTCTTCAGATTCTAGGATCTTAGCTTCTGAATTTAAAGCTGATGGAATAATATCTGATGGTGAATATACAAGCAGGCAAATCTATGGTGATTTTGAAATAAACTGGTCAAATGATGATAAATACTTTTATGCTTCAATAAAAGCAAAAACAACTGGATTTGTAGCAGTTGCTATTCAACCGGGATCTCGAATGAAGAATGCTGATATAATAATGGGATATGTTAAAGATGGCTTGGTAAGTGTTTTTGATTTATTTTCAACTGGTGATTTTGGTCCGCATCCCCTGGATATTGATCTTGGTGGAACTAATGATGTAATTGAGTTTGCAGGCAGTGAAGATGAAACATTTACAATTATAGAATTTAAAAGATTACTTACAACTGGTGATAAATACGATAATAATATTGTTGTAGGCAAAAACCAGATAATATGGGCATATAGCAATGCAGATGATTTGGATATTAAACACTCAAGCAGAGGTTATGGTGAAATAGAAATATCAATACCCTAAAATCAAAATTTCAGAAGATACTTTTAAAAATTGAAAAAAAGTATAGCTAAAACTAGCAAATGCCTAAAATGAAAGAATGAGTTGTTTAGTGGTGGATTATATAAAATGAAAATAAAAAAGTGTTAACTTCGTAATAATAAACCTAATCTTATTTCAAAGTTTAGGCTTCTTTGGCTAAATTACAAATGAGGCAGATATTAGTAAGAGAAGAAAAGAAATTGGAAAGTTTACTAGGCATGAATCTTCATTTCTATCAAGAAAAATAGTATATGAACTTAGCCTAAATTTTGATTGACTTAATTTCTTTCTTGTAATATATTTTCATAATAAATTTTTGGAGGTGATGCACTTATGCCAATTTATACCTATAAATGCAAAAGTTGTGGAGAGATTTTTGAAAAAATGAAGAGCATGGGCTCTAACGGCACTGAAGTTTGCCAGATCTGCAAATCTGAGGCTGTTAGAATGTTTTCACCTGCTGGAATTATTTTCAAAGGTAGTGGTTTTTACACTACTGATTATAAATCTAATTCATCCAAGAACAGCACCTCTAGTTCAAATAATTTTTCAGAATCAAAAAGGTCTTCTTCTGAAAATGCAAAATCAAATTCAGTAATAGATAAAAATAGTAAAAGTGACAGAGTAGCTAGCGACAATAAATAAAAGATTAAAAACGATTTATTAAAAAATTTAATTTTAATATTTTTTAATATATTTCTATTTTTTTATTTTTTTAATTGCTGTTATTCCTGTTATAATTTATTTATGATATTTATTGCTATACTTTCTTTAATTTTAATATGGGTTCATATTTCAAGTTTAAGATTTATTATTAAAATAAATACTAATCAGTCTTTTTTAGATGAAGCTCAAAAACTTGAAAACAGTTTACCGGAAGAAATGGGGGGTATCTCTCTTTCTTCTGGTCCTGGGTTAATTTCTTTAATAATTATAATTACACTAAACCTTATTGAAATAGCTTATTTTGTTGCGTGCGTTTATTTTTTTGGGGGTTTAATTATAAAAGTTGTTAGTTCAATCATTGTTGGTTACACTCTTTATTCATTAATAAAATTTATTCCAAATATGAAAAAGTTCTATTCAAAGCCTTCAGAATATCTTAAAGAAAAAACTGCTGGTTATGAAAATATCTTAAATTTATCAATTACGATTATTGAGATATTATTTTGTTTTTATATTCTAATAATTTTAATTAAAAAGTATTGGCTTTAAAAAATTGGCAAAAATAGGCAAAGATAGTGTTATTTTTTAAAAATATGCCAAATTTTTTAATCTTTAGTTATATTTTTAATAAAATTATAAAAAAATGGAATTTAATCAAAATTTATCAGGTTACAAAATATCTAGAAATATTGATATTTATTCTGTAAGCAGGCTGAATTTTGAAATAAAAAGAAATCTTGAAGATAATTTTTTTAATATTTATCTAGAAGGTGAAGTAAGTAATTTTTGCTGTCATAACAATAAACATTTTTATTTTGTTTTAAAAGATGAATATTCAAAAATAAAAGTAGTAATGTTCTATCAATCTAATAAAAAGCTTGACTTTGAAATTAAAGATGGCATCCACTTAATTTTAACTGGCTATGTTTCTGTTTATGAAAAACGCGGGGAATACCAGTTTATTGCGACTTCAGCTCAACCAGCCGGTTTAGGTAGTATGCTGTTAGCTTTTGAGCAATTAAAAGAAAAATTAGCAAAAAAGGGATACTTCGACCAAAGTGTAAAAAAAAATCTTCCATTTCTACCAACTAAAATTGGAGCTGTTACCTCAACTAGCGGAGCAGTTATTAAAGATATAATTACAATTTTAACTAAAAGATATGGAAATTTTCACCTTATAGTAAGAAATGTTAATGTTCAAGGCCCAACGTCAAGTGAAGAAATTTGTATAGCAATTGACGACTTATGTGAGTATGGAGTTGATGTAGTAATTATTGCAAGAGGTGGCGGTTCCCTTGAAGATTTATGGGCTTTTAATACAGAGGAAGTTGCTGAGAAGGTCTTTAAATGTCCTATCCCGGTAATTTCAGCAGTTGGCCATGAGACAGATTATACTATTTGTGATTTTGTTGCTGATATTAGAGCTGCAACACCATCAGTTGCAGCTACAATAGTCATGCCGGATAAAAATGAACTTATGAAAAATATCAAAAACAATATTGAGAAAGCTATACATAATTTAAATAATAAAATTTATAGTTATAAAAAAGAGCTTAATTATTTAAGTAAAAGCAGGATATTTTTAACACCAAAAATATTATTGTTTTCAAGATGGCAAGATTGTGATTTAATTATTAAAAATTTGTATGAAGAAATTAGAAATTCATTAAAATATAAAAGAATTGGATTTAACCAAATATTTAAGTCTTTATCATCAAGTAATATTGTAAAAAATATAAGTATAAAGAAATTAATTTTAAAGGACTTTATTAATAAAATCAAAAATGCTGTTGATATAAGAATAAATAATTTTAAAAATGTCATAAATTTTTTAATTCATGAGCTTAAAGCTAAAAGCCCAATATCAGTTTTAGAAAGGGGCTTTTCATTTGTTTTAGATGAAGAGGAAAAAAAAGTAATCAAAAGTATAAAACAAGTTGAAATTGGAAAAAACATTAATGTAATTTTAAATGATGGGATTTTAAATTCAAAAATTCTAAATATTATTAAAAAAAGTTTAAAATATTCCCAATAGGAGAGTCAAAGAAAATGGGCCTTGAAATTGAAAAATTAACATTTGAAGAAGCTCTTGCAATGCTTGAAAAAATTGTAAAAGAGTTAGAAGATGAAAAAATTACTTTAGATGAATCAATAGAAAAATTTGAACTAGGTGTAAAGTTGTCTTCACATTGCATAGAAAAATTAAATCAAGCTGAAAAGAAAATTGAAGAATTAACTAGATCAGAAAATGGAAAACTTATAACTAAAGAGTTAAAGATTGATGAGAATTAAACAGGAGCAAAATTTATAAAATTCTTTTGTTATTTTTTAAATTCCTATTTTCTGGGATGCTATTCGAAAAAATAATTTACAATTATAGTGGCAATTTTAGTCTAAACTTAAATACTTTAATACTTAAATACTTAAAAAGTTAAATAGTTCATATAATTAAATAATATTAAACTATATTTACCTTAGTTTTAAACGCTATTAATACAAAGATATATTTGCCAAAACTAAATAGTTCAAGTATTATTGATCCTAATTGTAACTAATCTTTTGCTACCACCTTTTATCCAACTATTTTTAATCTTTACTTTTTTTACCTATTAATTTTTTTAAACCTATTAAAATATTAAAAATTTTAACAATTGATGAAGCTTTACAATTAATTTAAATAATAGTTTCAATATTTTAAAACTAATTTTAAAAGTTATTTTAATTTAATTTTTTGTGTTTTATTAAATTTTATTTTAATTAATAAATATTATTTTTAATATAAATTTTTATTATAAAAAAATATAAACAAATAATTTAATAAAAATAAAAAAAACTTTACAATGTGGTTTTTTTGTGCTATTATTTGGGTAAAAGTGGGGCAAAGTGGGGGAAAGTGTAGTGAAAGCAATAAATAAATTTTTATTCTTCAATGTTAATTTAGATTGTCCCGCAAAAAAAATATTTTAAAAAACGATTATAGTGCTTTTGTAATTTTTAATTTTATATTAAAAAATAATGTTTGTTGGAGAATATTTTAGGACTTTAGATAAAAAAGGCAGAATTTTTATCCCCTCTGATTATAGAGATGAATTAATAAAAGGTGGAATAATTGCGAAGGGATATGATAATGTATGTCTTTTTTTGTTTTCAATTAATGAGTGGAATAAACTAATAGAAGTAATTCAATCTGGCAATCATTTTAAAATTGATAAATTTAGATTTGAAAGATGGTTTTTTTCTTCAGCAAACAAAATAAATGTTGACCCACAGGGAAGAATAAACATACCTTCAGAATTAATAAAGCATGCTAAACTTGATAGAGAAGTAGCTTTGGTTGGAGTTTCAAACCGAATTGAGATTTGGGATAAAGAACTGTGGGAAAGTTATTATAAGGAAGCTGAGGCAAAATTTTTAAGTGAAGGCAGTGCTATTAAGGAGTTAGGATTTTAAACAATTTTAGTAAATTTAGATCAATATTAAATTTTTAAATTTAGTGTGTATATTTTTAATTAGTGTGTATATTTTTAATAATTTTGAATATTTTAATAATTTTAAATTTATAAATTATCATTTTAATTTAAATCTAAAAGGATTTAAAAGAATTATATAAGAATTATATGGATTATATAAATTAT
>JACVJA010000133.1 GCA_015661035.1 Candidatus Calidifonticultor daggyaiensis
ATTTTTTTATTGGAGGTGAATTTTTTGAATATAGATAAATTTACAATTAAAACACAGGAGGCTTTAGCTAGAGCACAAGCGATAGCTTCTGAAAACGGACATCAAACGATTGAGGATTTTCATCTTTTGTCAGCTCTCCTCGAGCAAAAAGATGGGCTAATTTATCCTATTCTGCAAAAACTCGAGGTTAATTTAGATTTATTTAAGTCAAAACTTGAACAAATTATTAATACATTTCCTAAAGTAACAGGACAAAATGTCCAATTATATATAGGTACAGAGTTAAATAATGTTTTAAATATTGCTTTTAAAGAGGCTGAAAATTTAAAAGATGAATATATTAGTACTGAGCATATTTTAATTGCAATTTCTGAAGGCAAAGGTAGGGCATCAGAACTTTTAAGAGGATTCGGTATAAATAAAGAAAAGATACTCAAAATTTTAGTTGAAATTAGAGGAACACAAAGAATTACGGATCCTAATCCTGAGGATAAGTATCAAGCACTTGCTCGTTTTGGTAAAGATATAACTGAGTTGGCAAGAAAACAAAAACTTGACCCCGTTATTGGAAGGGATGATGAGATAAGAAGAGTAATCCAGGTTCTTTCAAGAAGAACAAAAAATAATCCTGTACTAATTGGCGATCCAGGGGTAGGGAAAACTGCAATAGTTGAAGGGCTTGCGCAAAGAATAATATCAGGAGATGTTCCTGAGGGTTTGAGGAATAAAAGAATTATAGCATTAGATATTGGCGCAATGCTTGCAGGTGCAAAATATAGAGGAGAATTTGAGGACAGATTAAAAGCTGTTCTAAAAGAGATAAGTCAATCTGAAGGCAATATAATTGTTTTTTTAGATGAACTTCATACTATAGTCGGTGCTGGTGCAGCAGAGGGCGCTGTAGATGCATCTAATATGTTAAAGCCAATGCTTGCAAGAGGTGAACTTCATGCAATAGGTGCAACAACACTTGACGAATATAGAAAATATATTGAAAAAGATGCTGCACTTGAACGAAGATTTCAGCCTATTCTTGTAGGAGAACCCTCTGTTGAGGACACTATTGCGATTTTAAGAGGTTTAAAAGAAAAATATGAAGTCCATCATGGAGTTAGAATAAAAGATTCTGCTTTAATTGCAGCTGCTGTTCTTTCAGATAGGTATATCTCAGGAAGATTTTTGCCAGATAAAGCAATTGACTTAATAGATGAAGCAGCATCAAGGCTTAGAATTGAAATTGACAGCATGCCCACTGAAATTGATGAAATTGAACGAAAAATTAAACAGCTAGAAATTGAGGAACAAGCATTAAAAAAAGAAAAAGATAAAGCATCTGCAGAAAGATTAGAAAAATTAAGAGCAGAGTTGGCTCAGTTAAAAGAAAAAAGTAACTCAGCAAGAGCTCACTGGATGCAGGAAAAACAAATAATTGAATCGATTCGAATCTTAAAAGAAGAAATAGAAAAAACAAAACTTGCTGCTGAACAAGCAGAAAGAGATGCAGACCTTGCAAAAGCTGCTGAGCTAAGATATGGCAAATTGCTAGAATTAAATAAAAAGCTTGAGCAGGAAAATAAAAAATTAGAAGAACTTCAAAAAGAAATAAAAATGCTTAAAGAGGAAGTAGATGAAGAAGATATAGCCGAGACTGTTTCTAAATGGACTGGAATTCCTGTATCTAGACTGCTTGAAGGAGAAATTGAAAAATTAATACACATGGAAGAGCGTTTAAGACTTAGAGTGGTTGGTCAGGATGAAGCAATTAGTACCATTTCTAATGCAATAAGGCGTGCTAGAGCTGGTTTGCAAGATCCCAACAGACCAATTGGCTCATTTATTTTTGTTGGTCCTACAGGTGTAGGTAAAACTGAGCTTTCAAAAGCTTTAGCTGAATTTTTATTTGATGATGAGCGTTCAATGATAAGAATAGATATGTCTGAGTATATGGAGAAACACACAGTTTCAAGATTAATTGGTGCTCCTCCAGGTTATGTAGGCTATGAAGAAGGCGGATATTTAACAGAGGCAGTAAGGAGAAAACCTTATAGTGTTATACTTTTAGATGAAATTGAAAAAGCTCATCCAGATGTTTTTAATATATTACTGCAGATAATGGATGATGGAAGGCTTACCGATGGCCATGGAAGAACTGTTGATTTTAAAAATACGGTAATTATTATGACTTCAAATATTGGAAGTCAGTGGATAGCAGAGCTTGAGCAAAATGAAGAAGAAATGAGAAAAAGGATAAATGAGGCATTAAAAGCACATTTTAAACCTGAATTTTTAAACAGAATAGATGATATTGTAATATTCCATAGGCTTGGTATGAATGAGATTAAAAAAATTGTTGATATTCAGTTAAAAAGCATAAAAGAAATGCTTCAATCCAAAAAAATTGAAATTGAAATTACAGAAAAAGCAAAAGAGCTTATTGCAAAAGAAGGATTTGACCCTGTTTATGGAGCAAGACCATTAAAAAGAGTTATTCAAAATGAGATTTCAAATGTTTTAGCAATGAAAATTTTAAATGGTGAAATTAAAGAGGGTGATAAATTAAAAATTGAAGCTACTGGACCTGAAGATAGAAAACTTGCTTTTGTTAAAGTTGGTACTATAACAGATTTAAAACAATAACAGTTTCTGTATAAATGTATAATTAAGCTCTAGCTCTTATATTAACTCTTATAAGTTCTCAGGAACTGTAAAAGATAATATAAAAGATTGGGATTATAAAATTCTTTTAGGCGCTTAGTTTAGTAGCTTGAATTAAAGTAGCTTAGATTAACTACTTAAGTCACCTATATGGCCGTTTGTTTCTAGTTGAGTTTGTAAATCTTGGTCATCCTCATCATCTTCAAAGTCCTTAAAGTGCTTATTCTTATCTAAACCAATTAGTGATTTATTGCTGTTTTTAAAAGCTGCTGTCTTGGATATTTTAGATTTAGAATATTTTAAGTCTGTGTTTATTAAAGTTTGTTGTTTTTTAATGCTTGCTAAATTTTCTGCTTCTTCCTTTAATTGTAAAAATTCAGATTCTAATCTGCTTGTTAATTTTTCAATTAGTTTTTTATATGATTTTTTATCAGTTAGTTCTTTAAAGTCTTTATAAATTTCTTCAGCAATAGGGTTTATTGGCTGACCAATAAAAACATTTATCTTTCTAAAAGCATTTGAAAATAAAGAATAAATGCCTTCACAAATTGGATTTTTGCCACACCATGTATTAGGATTTGGTCCTTTATGTATGTTGTGAATATAAACAGGAATTATTGGTAATTTTGTTTTATAGCTTAAATAAGCAGCACCATCACGGAATTTTCCAAACTTCCCATTTTTTCTTAATTCACCTTCAGGGAAAATACCGAAAAATATTTTTTTATTTTTAGAAATGTCAAATATTTCCTTAAAGCTTTTGATATTTTTTGTAAATTCTTTTTTAAAAAGTGGAATACTGTTTGTAAATTTTCTAAAGAAAAAATCTGTAAACCTAGACCTAAATCTATCGCTATCAGCTAAAAAATAAATCTTTCTTTTTAAAGCCCCTAAAACAATAATAGGGTCAGCACCAGTTGTATGATTAAAAGCAAAAATTGCTGAAGAATCTTTTGGTATTTTTTTAGGATCAAAAACCCTTATTTTTACTACGCAATACTTATAAAAATTAATAAATAATATTCTTGGAGTATTGTAAAGTATATTTAATAAAAAATTTTTAATTTTAATTAATATACTTATTAAAATTTTTAACATCACTTTTTATTAGTTTTTAAAATTTATTTTAAGATATTGCAAAAAATATATTTTGTGAAATTTAAATTTTGTAAGTTTTTAAATATTTTTTGACTAATAAAAGTTATAAATGCTATAACAAATGCTATAATTATAAAGAAAATAATAAATTTACAATAAGTTTATTAAAACATACTATAATAATCATACTATAATAATTATACTATAATAATTCTTATTAATAATTCCTATATAATAATTCTTATATCATAATAAATGTATGCGGTCAATTAAACCAGCTATTTTTTTATAAACATTTTGATTTTTAATATTTTATCAAATTTATTTTACTAAATATGTTTTTTATATTTTTAAAGTGAGTGCCCCTCCAATAGTACTTATTACACTTTGGGCAAAAACAAAATAATTTTTGTGTTTTATAAACATATTCAGGAACTTTATTTATTGTATTTTCTTTATTTATGTGCATTAAAAGTGTATTGCAGTCTAAGCATCTTATTAAGTTTGGCTTTAAATCTAATTTTAATTCTTTTTTAATCTGGTATAACTGTTTTAAAATATTGTCATCTTGAATGTAAATGGCTTTAATAAGTTTATTTTTAATTTCTTTTCTTTCAAGCATTAAAGTATCACGAGTAATTATTATCCGATTATCCTTTTCTGCAATACTTAGTATTTCTTCATCATTAAAATTATTGTTATATAGTACGTCAATTCCTGCCATTCTAAGGTATCTTGCAAGCTTGCCGACCATTATATCTGCAATAAATTTAATGCTTTTAAAGTTTTCATCAGAATTTTGTATAATTTTTGTTTCTTCTGGCATATTGATACATAATTTTTAATTGTTTCTATTTTTTATACCCATTCAATTCAAATAAAAGATCAAGTAAAGAAATCAAAAGGCTTACAAATTATTATTTTGTATTTAAAATTATTTTTATGGTTTTATTTACAATTCTTTATCTTATTTAAATTTTTAAAATATTTAGTAACTGTAACTGTAACTATATGTTTAGCGTTATTTTTATCCTAATAATCTAATTAAACTTATTTTAGAAAAAAATAAAATATTATAAAATGAAAATATAATTTGTTTACATAGTTTGTTACAAGCTTTTAATTTATTGTAGGATTTATTACAGTAAGATTTATTAAAGTAAGGAGTTAAGATGTTTAAGTCTTCAATAAAACTTTTTAAAATTGCAGGAATTGAAATTAGACTTGATTTAAGCTGGTTTATAATTTTTGGACTGCTTGTATATTTTTTTGGATTTTCTTATTTTCCTTCAGTGCTTCCGAATTTAAATACAGGTTATGTTATAATAATTACTATAATAACTGTGTTATTATTCTTCTTTTCAGTTCTAGTGCATGAATTAAGCCATTCAATTGTAGCAAAAAAACATGGGATCCCAGTGAACAGAATTTCGCTTTGGGTTTTTGGCGGAATGGCTCAGATTGAAAAAGAGCCGGATAAACCATCATCAGAATTTACAATGGCTATTGTAGGGCCTCTTGCTAGTTTTATTTTATCTTTAATTTTTGGCACTATTTGGTATTTTACAAGGGATATTTCTTTTATAAGTCAGCCTGCATCATATTTGGCACA
>JACVJA010000134.1 GCA_015661035.1 Candidatus Calidifonticultor daggyaiensis
ATCAGCCTGGATGATAATTATCCAATCAATAGCGGTGAAAAATATAAATTGGTCATTCGGGGTTATTCAACTACCTCAACTGATCTTTTTGTAAAAAATATTTTAGAAATTTTACAAGGAACAGAAGCCTATTTATATTTTCCAGAAAATTTAAAAAAACTTAAACTTGATGGTCAAGAAACGAATTATACTTTAAAACTTGCTTTATATGAAAATAAAGAAAATGTGCCTCCAGTAATTACTAATCTTCGAATCGAAATAACTAATTCACAAACAGCAGAAATTCTTTTTAATTCTAATGAACCGATTACTTATTTAGTGCAGTATAAAAGTAATTTTGATACCGGTAGTTCAACAGTCGGGATAGATTATTTTGAAAATTGTCCTTATCAAATTAGAGACTGCCAAATCGCTCTGGATGTTGCGCCAGGAAGAAATTACAATTTCATTCTTTTAGCTTATGATTACTGGCAAAATAAAACAGAAAAAGAAGGAAATTTTCAAACTCCAGAAGAGGTTCAAAAAACAACCACTTCTTTTCAAGAGGGAAATTCAGAAACTACAACTAAACCTTTTAATCAAATTCAAATTAATCAAACTCAAAGCCCAAACACACAAAAATTAAAAGATAGTTCAATCAATCAAAATCAATCTCTGTCTTCAGGTCGTTCCAATGATAAAACAGTTTCTCAACAAAAGAGAAGGGAACAACTTAAGAGTGAAGAGCAAATATTATTAGAAACAAGATTATCAGAAACAGGAACAAAAGAAACTCAATATACTACTTCTATAAAAGAACAATATTTTGAAAAAGAGAATATCTTTCAGCAACCATCGCGAACTTCAACTGCTTATGAAAAGAAAAGTATTTTTGATTCTTTAAAATCGCAAAGAGCCTATATTATTTTCACTTTAATGGCCCTGCCGCTATTATTTTTAATTTTCTTTTTCAAAAAAATTAAAAAATGAAAGCTTTTACTTTAATAGAAATAGTTTTTGTGCTTTTGGTTATTTCTTTTATTATAACGGCAATTTTCTTAATAAGCTTAAATTTATCTAATTACAATGTCTTTGTTGTTTTAGAAATTGGTAAACAAGGAGAAGTAGATCTTACTTTACAAGAAATCGAAAATGAATTAAAATCAATGGTTTATTCAAAGAATGGTTCTTATCCTTTAGAAATAGCAACATCGAATGAAATAGTTTTTTATAAAGATTTTGAAAACGATGGAATTCCTGAAAAGGTTCGTTATTTTGTTGAAGTCGATAATTTTCGAAAACAAGTTTTTTTGTTTAATTCTACTACCTTAAATTATGAATCTTTACCAGTAATTGACAGAATTTTTGTTAAAAATTTATCAACCCCAACTGTTTTTAAATATTTTGATAAAAATTTTCAAGAAACATCAATCATTGCTGATATTCGAATTATTAAGGTGAATTTAGCTGCTGTTTTTAAATTCCCAAATAAAATATACGAAAATTATATTATAGCCGTTCCTCGAAATTTGAAAGAAAAATGAGATATTATGAACTTTTGCGGAAAAATAATCAAGAGACGCGAATTGGTGCGAACTTTATTGATGACCGCGAGCTTAGGCGAATGAATAATACGCAAAATAATATGAACTATAACGAATTTATACGAATAGACAATGAAAGGCAAATGAATATGAATAATATTCGCAATAATTTGCGTTTAAATATTTGTGATTTAAAAGGACAGGTAACTGTGTTTATTATCATTTTTATTTTTTTAATAACATTTCTTTTTGCCGCATCAAGCTTGTTTATCAATAGTTATCTTTCTTTTCAAGAAAGAAAAATTAATGAAATAAGAGCTTTAAATATTGCTGAATCTGGCATTGAATATTATCGTTGGTTTTTAAATCATTTTCCCGAAGATTATACTGACGGAACTGGTAGACCAGGACCGTATATTCATGCTTTCCAAAATAGATTAGGCGAAACTATCGGTGAATTTGCTTTAGAAATATCACCGGTTGCCTCAGGAACATACGTAGTCAGGGTTAGATCAACTGGTAGATTATACAGCATACCTGTAAAAGAAAAAATTATTAAATCTATCTTGGGAAAACAATCAATAGCTAAATTTGCTTTTCTTTTAGATGATAATGTAAGATTTGGCGAAGGCACTGTTGTTTACGGGGAAATTCATTCTAATAAAGGTATACGATTTGATGGAATTGCTTATAATTGGGTAAAGAGCTCTTTGACTACTTATTCTGATCCAGATCATTCGGGTTGTCAAGAGTGGGCAGTTCATACGCATGTTAGCCCTCAAGATCCTTGCCCACCTCCTAATTCAGATCCTTCGCTTTTACCCCAAAGAAACGATGTTTTTAAAGTTGGCAGACAAGTTGGTGTTCAAACTATTGATTTTGAAGGAATCACTTTAGACCTCCGGAATTTAAAGAACTTAGCTCTTCAGAATGGTCGTTATTTTAGTTATTCAGGAGATAGAAATTACGGTTATGAAATTATTTTTAAAGAAAATAATTTTGATGTTTATAAAGTCATTAATATAGTTAATCAACCGCCGGGATGCAGAATTTATGATACTTATGAAGGTTATGGTTCAAATAGTCGTTTTCAGCATAGTACTTGGAGTATTCAGACAAAACAATTTGTAGGCACTTATGATTATCCTGCCAATGGAGTTATTTTTGTTGAGGATAATGTATGGCTGAGCGGACAAATTAAAAATAAAAAAATTATTGTTGGCGCTGGAATTTTCCCGGAAAGTCCCTCGAAAACATCTAACATTATTATTAATAACAATTTAAAATATACTTATTTCGACGGTAGCGATTCTTTAGGAATAATTGCTCAGAAAAATATTAATGTTGGACTTAAAAGTGCTGATAATTTAGAAGTTGACGGAGCTTTGATAGCTCAAACAGGAAGAATTGGTAGGTATTATTATAGTTCGGAATGCGGTGAGGGTTACAAAAGAAACAAAATCAAAGTATTTGGTTCAATAATTTCAAGAAGGAGATATGGTTTTAGTTGGGTTTCAGGAAATGAGTGGGTCTCTGGCTATAATTTAAGAGAAATTGTTTATGATAACAATCTTCTTTATTATTATCCTCCTTATTTTCCGCGTGCCAGTGAATTTTACTCAACTCTTTTGTGGGAAATTGAAAAATAGAGTTTTCCACAATTTTAAAATTTCCTAATAGTAAATTTTATGGTAAAATAAAATTAATAAAGGTCATACTTTATTAAAAATTTTTATATTAAAAATGAATAAAAAACATCAAGGTTTTACTCTTATTGAAATTCTTTTGGTCATAGGTATCATTGTCCTTTTAGCGGGAGCAATAATAGTCGCTATTAATCCTGGCCGTCAATTTGCTAAAGCTAGAAATACCCAAAGAGTTACTGATGTTAATGCAATTTTAAGTTCAATTGTTCAAGTTATGACAGATAATCAAGGAAGATGGAGTTGTTCCGGAAGCACTTATTACGCGACTTCTTTGCCGGTAACAACTGCAACTATTGTAACTATTACAGAAACAGACACAACTCAAATTAATCTTTCTTGTGTAACTCCTAATTATGTTCCTCGGGTTCCGATTGATCCATCTCTGCCAACAGATTCTTCCAACACAGGGTATACTTTAATTTATGCAACTTCAACTGGAAGAATAACTGTTTGTGCTCCTAATGCGGAATTAGGAGAAACAATTTGTACCCAAAGATAAAATAAAAAATTAACTTCCTTTCTTTTTCTTTATTTTCTTAATACCAATATTTTGAACTTTTCCTTTTAATCGTGGTGGTTTTCTTGGTGGATAAAGTGTTTTCAATTTCATATTTTGTATATTCTTCATATTTCTTTATAAACTAAATCTCCTTCTTTGGTTTTACCTTGAACTTGGACAGCGACTTCTTGTCCATTTTTAGCTTTCAAAACTTTTTTTCTTTCTATTTCCATTGATTCAACTACTTGTTTAAATTTTTCCTCGCCATTTTTCTTTTTAATTATAATTACATCTCCAATTTTTAAATCATCTTCTAGTTCAATAACAGCAGCCGGTATATGTCCATAAAAATGTTTTACTCTACCAATTAGTTTTTCCATCCCATTGATAGATGCGGATCAACGCGGATTTATTTAAGACACGGATACACGTAGCTATATTGAATAACACTGATTAACGCGGATAATAGAGAGAGGTGGATTTATAGAGACGCGGATAGACACGGATTTAAAATGATGTTTGTCTATTTGGATAATCACGAAAGATAGTATAACAAATATAAGTTTGGAGTTAGTAATTACCTGAATGATTACCCGAATGAAGACCGAATGTTATCCGAATAAAATTTATCTGCGTTAATACACGTTATATCCGCGTATATCTGCGTTTTAATCCGCGCTTATCCGCGTTATATCTGCGTGAATCCGCGTCTCAATCCGCGTTCATCCCCGTTTTATCCGCGTAAATCCGCGGTATTAATTTTCGACCTTTTTAATGACTAAAAACCAAAATATGCTTTAAAAGCATTGCGCAATAACCCCATTCATTATCATACCAAGAGAAAACCTTAACCAAATCACCATCAACAACTTTAGTTAAAGTTAAATCAATTACTGCTCCGTAAGGTTCGCCAATAATATCAGAAGAAACAACTGGTTCTTCAACAACTTTTATGACTTCGTTCCATCTTGGGATTTGTGCGGCTTCTTTAAAAATATTATTAATTTCTTCAACTGTTGTTGGTCTTTGAGTTATTAAAGTAATATCAGAAAGAGAAACGACAATCACCGGAACTCTTATAGAAATTCCATCAAATTTTCCTTTCATTTCCGAAAGAACCCTGGCAGTGGCTTCAGCAGCGCCAGTTGTTGACGGAATAATATTTTGAGCTCCAGCTCGACCACGACGCCAATCATGTCCTTTAACAACACTATCAACAATTGTTTGAGTATTGGTATAAGAATGAATTGTTGTTAAAAGTGCTTTTTTAACTCCAATTGTTTCATTTAAAATAGCTATTACCGGATTAACTGAATTAGTTGTACAAGAAGCATTGGAGGTAATTAAACCTTGTTCACCTAAAGAATAAATTTTTCCTAAATCTTCAAGTCCAGGAGTAAAATGAGGAGTTATTTCATCTTTAGTTGGTGCAGTAATAACAACTCTTTTAGCTCCCGCAGTTAAATGATTTTTAGCTTTTTCAAATTCCGTAAAAACTCCAGATGATTCAACAACAATATCAATATTTAAATCTTTCCAAGGAAGTTTAGTTG
>JACVJA010000135.1 GCA_015661035.1 Candidatus Calidifonticultor daggyaiensis
ATCATAAAAATTAACTTATTTTTCTTAAACAAACTTCATCATATAGGTTTAATTTATAAAATTAATCTGTATTAATTACATTGCTAACAGCTTTTAATTCTCTTTGCGGATAAGTAATACGTGAGTGATATATAGAAATTAAGCCATCTATAAAGCTCTGCTTAACCAAGTTTATTTCCTTTAAAGTTATATTTGCTTCATCCAGCTGACCATCCTTAATTTTATTTTCAAATATATAATTTACCATTTGCTCAATCTTTTTTGGGGTTATATTTTCAATAGACCTAACTGCAGCTTCACAAGAATCTGCGAGCATAAGTATTGCAGCTTCTTTAGATTGAGGTTTTCTTGTCTGATATCTAAAATGGCTTTCAACAAGATTGGTGCTACCATTTGATGTTTTAATTGTTTCTTGATCTTTATGTTTTTCATAAAAATATGTCATTAAAGATGTACCGTGATGTTGAGCTATTACATTAATTACACGCCTAGGAATTTTATTTTTTATGGCATCTTCGACGCCGTCTCTTATGTGTGAAGCAATGATGTTTTTGCTCATTGAAGGATTTAATCTATCATGAATATTTTCCATGTCTACTTGATTTTCGTAAAAATACTCAGGTCTTCTTAATTTTCCTAAATCATGATAAAGAGCTGCAACTTTTACAAGTAATGAATCAGCGCCAATTGCTTTTGCCGCATTTTCCCCTAAATGTGAAACTAAGAGACTATGATTATAAGTACCTGGAGCATTTATTAACATTTCTTTTAATAACGGCTGATCTGTATGAGATAATTCTAGTAACCCCATAGCAGTGACAATTTTAAAAACTGACTCAATAAATGGCATTAAGCCAATTGTCAATATTGCACATATGAAACCATTTAACACTCCAATAGCTGTATATAAAGATATTGTAGAAAATTGGCCACTTGATAAGTTGGTGATAAAAAATAAAAATGCAAGAATAATTGAACTTATAAACCCACTTCTCATCACTTGAAAACGCTGAGATAAATTAGAAACTAAAAAAGAAGAAAATATGCCACCAAATAAATAAGCCAAAGTTAAACTAAAATCCAAATTAGTAATAATTCCAGCAAAAAAAGAAATGCAAATTGTAACAAATATTCCTATACTAACATTAAAAACGATAGACATTATCATTGCTATTGCCATTATTGGGAAAAGGTAATTCCATAAGTTTAAATGAATTGACGCTAAAGTATTAAGTCCTTTTATTATCGCAACAAAAATAACTAAAAATGTAGCAATTAACAGTACTTTTCTTGTGCTGTTATAAACTTGATATTGAAATTTGTACAAATAAAATCCAAGTATAAAAATTATAAAACATACAATTAAAGATAAATAAACATACCGATTCCAATTTATTTCTCTTTCTAATAAACCTAACTTCTTTAATACAGTAATATCTGATTCATCAACTATATCACCCTCAGATATTATAGTTTGCCCTTCAATTATACTGACCATATGAGGAGGAGTTTTTGCAATTGCTTCTTCTTTTGCTTTCTCAGTAGCTATTGGATCAAAAACTGCAGTTGGCTTAATGTTTGCTTCTATAATAGGTATTACTAATGATAAATCTGTGGGAGTTAAAGATTTATCCTGCTCAACTAATAATGGTATTTTACTTTTTATATATTCTAATTCAGTAGGCTTTATTTTTTCACTCATTATTTTTTTTGCTGCACGAATGCATGCATTCATTAGCCTTGAATTATCATCAATATTTAAATTCAAAATTTTGCTTATTGTTTGCTCGCTATAAATATTTCCAACTAAGTTTGAAAGATAGGTTATTTTCTCTTCTTGAGTCTTGTCTTTTTTTTGATTTACTATTTTAGCTAAATTAAAAAAGTATTTTATCTGAAATAATACCCCATCTGGTCCATTTAAAACTGCTGAATCATACACATATATATCTTCAACTAATGATTCATTTCTAATTTTATCTTCTTCTGTTTTAACAGGATCTTCAAATTGTATATTTTTATTTGCTTTAATTGTTCTTGGGCTTGGCTTACCAAGCTCAATTCCCATATCTGGAGTATAGTTATAAGCTAAGATAAAACCTATTATCACAGAAGTAAAGATAAAAATATAAATTCTTTGGGCAATTTTACTCCTTAAAGAAAAGTACTTCCATAAAAAGCCCTTTGGACTGTTTATATATTCAAAATCACCACTTTTAATTAGCTCTTTTGTTTTATTTTTAATTTTTTTATTTGCTATCATCTTAGATTAAAAAATTATGGTTTTTTATATTTATTCTGTTAGGTTTTTATATTTCTTCTGATAATTTCTTAATTTTATTATTCTGCATTTCCAGTCTATGGCTTTCCTCATATAATTTATAAGCATCTACTATTTTTTGGACTAGTGAATGCCTAACAACATCTTTAGACGTTAAATAAACAAATTTAATACCTGGGATATCTTTTAATATTTCTCTTACTTGAATTAAGCCAGACTTCTTTTCAGCAGGTAAGTCTATTTGTGTAATATCACCTGTTATTACTATTTTCGAATTAAATCCAAGCCTTGTTAGAAACATTTTCATTTGTTCAGGTGAAGCATTTTGTGCTTCATCAAGTATAATAAATGAGTCGTTTAAAGTTCTCCCTCTCATATATGCAAGTGGAACAACTTCTATTACTCCAATATCCATATAATGTTGAAATGTTTCAATATCCAGCATTTCATAAAGAGCATCATATAGGGGTCTTAAATAAGGGTTGATTTTATCATATATATCTCCAGGTAAAAAACCTAGCTTTTCCCCAGCCTCTACTACTGGTTTGACCAAAATTATCCTGGCTACATCATTTTTAATTAATGCTCCAACAGCCATTGCCAATGCAAGATAGGTCTTACCTGTTCCTGCAGGCCCTATACCAAAAATTATAGTATTATCACGTATAGATTCCATATAATGCTTCTGGCCTTCTGTTCTCGGTTTAATTTTTTTACCACTATTTACAATTATAAAATCACTAAAAATTTCATGTGGTTTAACTACTGACTTCTCTTCTAAAATTTTTATTGAATCACTAACTTTTTGAATATCCATTTTTTGGCCTAAATTTATTTGAAGTGTTAATTCATTTAATAATTTTATAACCTTTTGAACATTTTTATTTTTTCCCTTTACTTCAATATCGTTTCCTAAAACAAAAATATCTACATCATATTCATTTTCAATTAATCTTATAAGTTTATCTCTATCACCTAGCAGTTCTGCTATTGAGTGATTTTTTGTAAAATCTAAAGTTATTTTTTGCTTAGTTTGATACAATAAAATCACCTCTAAAAAACTATGTATTAAATTTCAATTTATTACATTTCAGTTTTATAAATTTTATATTAAATATTTTCTCTCTAAAACTTTTAACCTGGAGGCCAACTAAAAATTCTTTTTCCAAGCACATGAAAGTGTAAATGATTTACACTTTGCCCCGCAGCCAAACCTGTATTTGTAACAATTCTAAAACCATCTGCATCAAGATTTAATTCTTTTGCTGTATCTGCAATTGCTTTAAAAATTGCTAAAAATTCTTCAGCGCTTAAATTTTTAATATCCATTACAGAATCAATATGTTTTTTTGGAACAGCTAGTAAATGTACCGGTGCCTTAGGATTTAAGTCTTTAAATATAATTGTATAATTATCTTCATAAACAATTTCACTAGCTATTTCCTTATTTATTATCTTACAAAATACACAATCTTTCATCAAATCACCTCTTATAACATTTTGAATTTACAAATATTCAAGCGAAAAAATTATACTCTCTCTACATTTAATTACAATGATATAACAATAATTAGTTTTATCAAATAATCCAAGAATATTAAATTAACAATCTTAGAATAATTTAGAATAATTAAATAATTTCACCTAAAAGACCATCTTTATATAATTTTTTTGTCCTAATCTTTATAATTTTTCCTTTCATTTTTAACTGGGAATTATCTGAGTTATTTTTTAAATTATTAAAATTAAAATAAACTTTTATATAATTTTCAGATGTACCTTCTGCAATATTCAACTTGAAATCAAATTTCTCAAAAACAACTTCTAGAACTTTATTAATATTTTTCTTAAGAAAATCTTCTCTTAAATTTTCACATAGCTGTAATAATTTTTCCCTTCTTTCATTTTTCACATTTACATCTACTTGGTTTTCAAACCCTGATGCCAAAGTATTTGGTCTTATAGAATATTTGAAAACATGAACTTTAGAAAGTTTTAACTCCTCAATAAGATTTAAAGTTTGCAAAAAATCATCATTATCTTCATAAGGAAACCCAACGATAACATCAGTTGTTATCGCAAAATCATTTAAAGAAGATGATATATTAAATATTCTTCTTTTAAAATACCCACTATTATATGGCCTATTCATGAGTTTTAAAATTTTGTCACTTCCGCTTTGAAGTGGAATGTGTAAATGTTTAGCAAATCTTTGCTGCCAATTGCTTAGTATTCCAATTAATTCATTATCTATTTCATTTATTTCAATTGAGCTTAATCTTATTCTTTTTATTTTCGTAAAATTTAAAATTATTAACAATAAGGATTTTAAACTTATTTTATTTTCTTTAAATGTATCAAACTTATTTTTATTCCTGCAATTATTATTACTATTATAGATATCTTGATAAAATTTATTTAATAAATGTTGTAATTGTAAATTTTGGGAAAATAAATCAACATTGCTATTATCAATAATATAATTATACTTGCCAATATGAATTCCTGTAAGAACTACTTCCTCAAAACCCAAATCTACAAAATTGTTAATCTTTTCTATTATTTCCTTTGGATTTATACTTTTATAACTACCTCTAACAAATGGAACAATACAATAACTGCATTTTTGCTCACAGCCATCCTGTATTTTTATAAGAGGTCTGCTATGCTGGTGTAGTTGGTTTGTTAATAGTTTATCTTCTAAAAAAACATTACTACCTGTTTTTGCTTTATTGTTAATTTCTAGACTAAATTCTTCTTCATCAAGATTATTAGACCTTAACTTTTGTAAATTGCTGCTTTTATTATTTTTTATTATTACCCATGCATTTTCTTTATTTTCACTTGTACAACTAATAATATTTAATAAGAAATTAACTATCTTTTCTTTTTGCTTATTACTGAAGAAAAAATCCGCACCAAGTTTTTTAAATGTTTTGCTATTATATTTAAGACCGCATCCAGTTACTATAAGAATTGAATTCGG
>JACVJA010000136.1 GCA_015661035.1 Candidatus Calidifonticultor daggyaiensis
AACTGCTATTGTGAACCAGCGCCAATTGATGCTTTTATCTGGTTCCAAGTATCAACTCTTTTTTGCGGGTCTTCTTCTGTTACCATAACATACAATGGCACAGGAAATTCATCAATACTTGCTCCATACCACCAAGTTCTTTCCATTACTTCTTTTCTATAGCCTGAAGAACCTGCTGAATTTACTATACCAAAACCAACTATACTAGCCAATTCTGCTTGACCCTGATCACCAATCATATAATCTATATATTTTAATGCCAAATCTAAAGAATCACCTTTTGTCGGTTTTGTTATAACCCAACCATCTATCCAGCAAATTGTACCCTCTGTTGGCAAATAATGCGTAAATTGATCCCCTAAACCTTGATCTACTAAAGCCCCAGCAACAATTGCATTATTTCCTGTAAGAAGCAGCATTACATCTTCATTTGTCAAGTTCTGCATTTCTGAGTCAAACCCAACAGTGAAGTTTCTGCAATTTGAAGCCCAAGCAGTAAGCTCTTCAATCATTGCCTGATAGCCAGCATCATCAAGTTGAAATGGCGGAACTTTTCCAGCTGCAATTGCAGACATATTTGTAACATTTGTAGTTTCATCAAAAATTGAAACTTTATCTTTAAATTCTGGAGCTTTCAAAACATCATAGGATAATGTTTGTTTACCGTTAGGCAGGTCTGATAAATAAGGCTTAATTTGATCTGAAACTTTGTTGTTTACTACAAAGTCCTGGTCACCCCAGCAAATTGGAACATGGAATTTCTTACCTTGTTCAAGTTCAGCATATGGATGGGTCCTGAAAAATTCACCAACTTTGCTATAGTTTTCGAGCTTAGAAGTATCAATTGCCTGTATAATTCCAGCATCATAATACATTTGCACTCTTCCAGAATCAATTGACACAATATTATACTGGTCTGGTGCAGCTTTTGCTTTTGCAAAGCACTCGTCAACAGTTCCAATATAAGTTACATTGACTTTACAGTTGTACTTCTCTTCAAAAGGTTTTACCCATTTATCGTCTGCATATCCCTGGAAACACATCACATTTAGGGTTGCAGGCGCTTTTTTACAGCCTGTAGATACTGCAGCCATTGAAATTATTAAAATTACCGCAAGGCAAGCTATTAAGGCTGTAGTTACAAGTCTTTTCATTTTTCCTCCTTTCATTTTTTTATTATTTTCTTACCATTAATTCTTCAGCTTTAGTGCCGGTAAATTTAGCCATAAAAAATATAATTACAATAGAAAGTAAAAGAATTATTGTTGAAATTGCATAAATTTGAGGTGATAATCCAAACCTCATCATTCCATAAATAAATACTGGCAAAGTAGTCCAAGAACCAGTTAAAAAATATGTTATTACGATTTCATCAAATGACATTGCAAATGCAAGTAATGCTCCCCCAATTATAGCTGTCTTTATCATTGGAATTGTAACCAAAAATAAAGTTTTAATAGGATTTGCCCCTAAATCTTTTGCAGCATCCTCATAAGTTCTGCCAAGTCTAGCAAGTCTACTCATTACCTGAAACATAACAACCGGTGTTGTAAATGAAATGTGACCAACTGTAATTGTAAGCATTGAAAGAGGTACTCTTAAATTGATAAAAAATATAAGCATTGCAATACCAATAATTATACCTGGCAAAATTATTGGCAACTGTGCTAAAGTCATAAAAAATCTTTTTCCAGGAAAATTAGTTCTAACAATGAAAAAAGCACCAGAAGTACCTAGCACAACCGCAGCAACAACAGCAGTTAAGCTTACTTGTATAGAGTGTAAAAAAGAACTTACAAGTCCAGAGTTATTAATAAGTTCTTTATACCATTTCAATGTTACATCACTAAAAGTAACTGTAGATTTAGAGGCACTAAATGAAAATAATATAACTACTATTAATGGCACATATAAAAATAAATAAATTAAAACTGAATAGAAACTAAGAAAAGAAAATTTAAATTTTTTTCTTTCCTTTAATATAATAGTAGTATCCTCAATAATATTAATATTATTACCATCATTATTAATGGTGTTCTTTATATAGGTTTTATTATCTTTATTTATATTTATTCTCATCTTTTTTTTGTGCTTACTAGCTTTTCTAATTTATTTTTTAATTTTAATTAATACATGTTGCTGTATTACTTTTAAAAATTACTCCACAAATATACCCTCTTTTGAGCCAAATATTTGTGCAATAATTAGTACTATTGCAGCAATAAAAAATAGTATAAAACCTAAAGCAGAACCAAATGGCCAATTAAACGCACCGCCAAATTGCGCCCATACAACATTACCGTACATAATTCCTGTATTTCCACCTAGTTGAGCTGGAATAATATAATCTCCTAATGCAATAATAAAGGAAAGCATAAAACCTGTAACAAGACCAGGCAACGACAAAGGAAAAATTACATTAATAAAAGTATTAAATTCACTAGCGCCTAAATCACGAGCTGCATCTATAATATTATTAGGAATCTTTTCTAAAGATGTGTATAAAGGTATAAATACAAAAGGAATTGCTATATATGTTAAAGTAATTACAACAGAAACCTGATTATATAAAAATATTGATAATGGTTCTTTAATTATTCCCAAATTTAAAAGTGCAGTATTTATAAGTCCTCTATTACCAAGAATTGTTCTCCAAGCAATAATTCTAACCAAATAACTCACCCATAAAGGAGTAATTATTAACATGTAGAAAAAATTTCTAAATTTTCTTAATCTTCTTGAAATAAAATATGCTAAAGGATATCCGCTAATTATTGCTACAATTGATACAATAAAAGCCATCCGAAAGCTTTTTAAAAGGAGCTTCCAATATGTTTCATTTTTAAAAAACTCTAAATAATTATTAAAAGTAAAAACATTTAAGATCTCATATCCTGACTTTTGCTTAAAGCTCATTATAAACATTAATAAAACTGGCACTAAAACAATTAAAACTAGCCAAACAGTAATAGGAATTCCTAGTATAAAAGAACGCGCATTGTTTATATTTTTAGGGCTATAAAATGCAAGTTGTTTTGTGCTTGACTTAACATTTTTCATATTGTCTTTTTATCCTTTTAAAATATTTTATAGATAAGTTTTTTCTACATAACAAATTGCCTAATGCTGAAATAATGCTAAAAATTACATAATAATTTACTGTATATTTAAATTTTTATTTATATTTAATAATATTTTTCTTTAATTGGATTGGAAACACCTGAACATCTTCAGTATACCAGCCTAACCTTAACTCATGACCCAAGTTAAAATTTAAATTTATGCTTTTAGCAGCTACTACACTTGTAAGCTCACTTGAATCAAATTGAGTAGTAATTTGATAATTATCACCTCTAAATACTATTCTTGAAAGTTTTGCATAAATTTGATTTGGTAATTTTTGCTCAGGATTAATATAAACTTTCTCTGGTCTAATACTTACTAAAACCTCATCATCTTTTTTAATTAAATAATTATTCTTTTTACAAATAATAAAATTATTTGCAATTTTAACTTTAAGTTCATCTTCGTATTCTTCAACAACCTTGCCATCAACAAAATTCATCTCTCCAATAAAAGATGCTACAAATGGAGTAGCAGGTTTATTATATATTTCATCTGGCGTACCAATCTGATCAACTACACCCTGTCTCATAACAGCAATTCTATCACTCATAGTTATAGCTTCTGTTTGGTCATGTGTAACATAAATAAATGTTATACCTAACTCTTGTTGTATATCCTTTAAAACTGTCTGCATTGCAACCCTAAGTTTAAAATCAAGCGCTCCAAGCGGCTCATCTAATAGCAATGCCTGTGGTTCATTAACTAAAGCTCTGGCAAGTGCAATTCTTTGCCTTTGTCCACCAGATAGTTGATGAGAATATCTATTAGAGAAATTTAGCATATTAACAAGCTTTAACACTTTTTCAATTTTTGGTGCAGCCTCTTTTTTTGAAATACCTTTCATTTTTAGAGGAAAATAAATATTATCCCAAACATTCATATGTGGGAAAATAGCATAATCCTGAAAAACTGTATTTACATCTCTTTTATATGCAGGAACATTTGTAACATCCTTGCCGCCTAAAAAAATTTTGCCAGAAGTTGGGCTTTCCAAACCTGCAATCATTCTAAGTGTAGTTGTCTTACCACAGCCAGAGGGACCAAGAAGAGAAAAAAACTCGCTTTTTTTTATATCTAAATTTATATTATCAACAGCAACAAAATCCTGAAACACTTTACTAACATTTTTTAAAACTATTTGTGAAAAATTTGATGATTCTTTATCCATACTTCTACTCCCGTAAAATCTTTATTATGTAATTTTTTAGAAAATTTAATTTAAACTTCTACAACTTTGTCTATAAATGATTCTATTTTCTATAATTGTTTTTAAATTATTACTTAACTTTTCTTGGACTATTTTATCTTTTGCTTTATTATTATTTTTACGAATATTAAAATTATTTATAATTGATATTAATTTTTGCAAACCAGCTTGACCTAATTTTTCCATTTCTATTCTTACTGTTGTTAGTGGCGGTTCAATTTCACTTGATATATCCATGTCATCCATAGCAATAAATGAAATATCATCTGGTATTTTATAACCATACTTTTTAAATGCTTCCATGGCACCGATAGCAATAAAATCATTAAGACAAAAAAATGCAGTAGGAAGAGTACTTCTCTCATTTTTTAATAAAATTTCCTCTCCGGCAAATCGTCCGCTTTTTATACCAAATTTACAATTTAAATATATTAGGTCGGGTTGTAACCCATAATCTATTAATGCTTTTTTATATCCATTAAGACATTCTCTTCCTAAAGGATGATCTTGGCTTACCCCAATAAAACCAATCTTTTTATGACCAAGATTTATTAAATATTCTGTTGCTTTATACGCTCCACCAAAATCATCATTATCAACCCCGTAAAAATTAGGATGGTTTTTATGGTTATCAACAAGCACAATAGGAATTTTTGACTTATTTGCTATAATTTCCAGATTTTTTTCTGATATAACATCAAAAATTATTATCCCGTCAAAATTCTTTTCACTAATTAAATTACAAGTAATATCAACTAGGGGTTTTAATGAATTGCAATCTAGCTCATTCTTGTGTATATTTAGATTATCACTATAAAAAGCAAAAGTAATAGAATATTTAGAATTTGCAGCTTCTTTGATTATTCCACCTATTACTCTAAGATAATAAAGATTTGAAGACTTGAAAAAAAAGTCATAATTC
>JACVJA010000137.1 GCA_015661035.1 Candidatus Calidifonticultor daggyaiensis
ATTAATAAAAGTTAATTATAGCAACTAAAAATTATTTTAAAATAAACTTAAAATTTTGAGTGGATTTATTAATTTGTTTCTATGAATAATAAATACATCTTTCTTAAAAGTTGAGTGAATAAAAAAATTCATATCAAAATCACTTATAAACAATATTTCATCTTCATAAATCTTTGCAAAATCTTTATTCAATTTAAATAATTCTTCGTATTCTTTATTATTTAATAAAAAAATAAAACTTTTAAGATTATCTAAAAAGTCATTATATTTAAAAATACTATTGTTAAGATTTTGTATAGTTTTAGCATAGCCATAGACTTTTAATTTAAAACCTAATAAGCCACTAAATAAGCCATAGCTGCAATCAATTTTATAAACTGATTTTGAAATACCTATTTCGGAATTTAAAATATTGAATTTAAGTAAATTACAGACAAACTCTATTGCGTCTTCCACTTTGTAAAATTGGTTTAATTTTTCTATATTAAATGAATCTTTAAATGAAAATTCTTTATTATCAATCTTTTCTTTAAAAACAGGTTGCAGTTTTTGATTAAAAATTATACCAATTTTAAAATCATATAATAATAAATCTATTTGTGACATTAAGCTTGGAGGTTTCTTATAAAGCTTTACCGCACTATTGACTATTAATTTAATTGGCAAATTTGAATTAAACTTTTTTATAAATTCATTAACCTCAATATCATCTTCAAGTTCAATATCACAATACTCTCCATAGCTTTCTACTCCTAATGGAATAGGGTTTGAAAGAGCCATTATTAATTTAGGATTAAAACCTTGGGTGTATTTTACTTTTATTTTGCTTCTAGCCAAAGCTCTTGACAATATATTTATTATGTCTAAATGTGATAAATATTTTAATTCTTTTAATTTAGAAAATCTAAATCTTATAAAAACAGCCATATTATAAAAAATAAAAACCTACTTAAATTTTTCTTAAATCTTATCTAAAGCCCTTTTATATTCTCTAATAAAATAATTCTTGCTAATTCCAATATCAATTATATCCCAAGGCAAAACTTCGTTTATCTGTATTTGTCGCTGAGTATAAAATTTCAAATCAACTTTTAATTTTTTACAAGCATCAACCCACTTGCAATAATCAAAAAAATCAGTCCAATTTTCAAATTTGGCTCCACTTTTAAAAACCTCTTCTAAAACATCTGAAATTTTATCATCCCCTCTTGCAAGCAAACATTCAATTTGACTTTTATATGGCGATGTCCAGGCAATCTTTACAAATTTTTTATATTTTTTAACTAAAGAAGAATTTATTTTTAATATTTTTTCTTTTAATACCTCAACACTTTCCTGCCCAGCCCATTGAAAAGGAGTAAACGGTTTTGGACAAAATGGACTGATGCTTATATTTATTTGCAATCTTGAAACCTTTTCTTTAGGCATTACTTCTTTTGCTTTTTGTATAATTAAATCAACAATTTCAACTATACCGTTCAAGTCACTCTCAGTTTCAGTTGGAAGGCCAACCATAAAATATAATTTAATTTTTGTCCATCCTTTTAAAAAAGCAATCATAAAGCCATTAATTAAATCATTTTGCTTAATATTTTTTTTAATTACATCTCTTAACCTTTGACTTCCAGCTTCAGGGGCAAAAGTAAGACCTGTTTTTCTTCCGCTCATTAATTTTTCTAAAATTTCCAGAGTAAAACTATCTACCCTTAAGGATGGCAATGATATTGATATTTGCTTAAAATCTTTAGATTCGGTAATAGAATTAATTAAATCCACAAGGTTTTTATAATCGGTTGATGAAAGTGATGTAAAAGATACTTCATTATAGCCGGTTTTAGCTAAGCTTTCCTTTGTCTGATTTGATAACGCTTCTAGAGTTTTTTGCCTAACCGGTCTGTACACAAAGCCAGCCTGGCAAAATCTACAACCTCGCTTACAGCCTCTCATAATTTCTATATTTAATCTATCATGTATTGTTCTAATATTAGGTATTATTGGAAAAATTGGATACTGGGAATTTTTAAAATTTTTATAAATTGCTTTTTTTACAGGAATTTTTTTTGCGCCTTCTTCTAATATTTCAAAACGATTTATAGTGCTGTCAAAGTTATAAATGATTCTATAGTGTGCGGGAACAAAAACACCATCAACTTTACTTAAATTCTTTAACAGCTCGTTTTTAGCCTTTCGCAAATTACTGTTTATGTAATTACTTATATTACCATTTTTAATATAATTACTGTTTTTAATATAATTACTGTTTTTTACATAATTACTTTTAAAAACCTTTATAATTTTTAAAATTGAAATAATAACATTTTCACCATCACCTACAATAAAAAAATCTATAAACTTTGAAAGAGGCCAAGGATTTACTGTAGATACACCGCCGCAACAGATTAAAGGGAAAATGTCCAAGCGATTTTCAGAACTAATATTTAGACCTGCTAAATCTATAATATTTAATATATTTGTATAAAGCATTTCATGTGCAGTATTAAAGCCTATTAAATCAAAGCAGTCTAAAAAAATATGATTTTCTAAAGAAAATAGTTTTATTTTTTTATCCCTTAATATTTTTTCAAAGTCAACCCATGGAGAGTACACCCTTTCAGCAGAAAAGTTCTGCTGGCTATTAATTATTTCATATAAAATTTGCATTCCTAAATTAGACATTCCAACTTCATAAACATCTGGGAATGCCAAACAAGCTAATACTGGATTTTTAATTTTTTGAAGGTCTTTTAAATTTTTGCTTTTAACGCCAAATTCATTATTAATATAGCGGCCAGGTTTTTGAACGTCCCTCAAAATTTCATCAAGTGTATCTGATGATAAAAAATTTATGGTTTTTTGCATAAAATCGTTTTTTATAATAAGTTTGATAAGTCTAATTAGTTCTTGTTAAATAATTCTGCATTTAATTATAAGATTATGAAAAGCATTAACACAATTAAAAATAAAAGGTCTATAAAATATGGTAAAATATCTAAAATGACACCGCATGTTAAAGTAGATTACCATATGTCTATAAACCTAAAAAAGAAATATAGCTTCCAAAAAGCGTAATTGTCAGTATTATAGTGCAAGATTATAAACATGTAAAATTAAAAGAGAAAGGTCAGCAAAAAGTTAATATAAATTCAGTACAGCACTATATATATCCTTTATTGGAAATTGCTATTTAACAGACTATAGGGTATTTGATAGAATTTTTTTAATTAAGGCTAGAGGTTTTCTGTGGCTTCTATCTGGACTAATAATTTTGCATTGTAATGAAAATTAAAAAAATCATTTTGGCTTCCCATAGTTTTAGAAAGTCCAATTTTAATTTGAAACCAAGGATTTGCTTCATTACAGTTATTTATTGTCTGTATTAATAAGCTTTTAAGAGTTTCATTAGAAACTATTATATATCCACTGCTTCTAACTTCTGACCCTGGTGATGATATATCTATAGATGCTATCGTAGTTCCACCTAAGTCATTAAAATCACTTAAATCTAAAGTTCCAAAATTATGATGTTTAATATTTAAATATTGCGCAATATTCCAAGGTTGTCCGCTAATTAATACAGGTCTGAATTCTAACCTTACATCTGTCAAAACCGTATTTAAGTCTATGCCTGGATTGCTATTTATTATTGGCGCTAAACAATTAATGATTTTTTCCATCTTAAAGCTTATATAACCCTTGCATTGCTTGCCGTTTAAATCTCCAGCAATTATTGTATTTGTATAAATTGATGAACCACCACTTATATATCCTGAGTTGCTACTATCAACCCCTCTTTCAATATTAATTGTTGGAGTTTCCATCTGTTCTTCTTGCTGCTGTGCTTCTCCATCTCTACTATATTCAGCTATAGATACATCAATTGCTGACTGAACAGAAGCACCGTGTTCGTCAGCTACAGTAACTATTATTTTTGCACCACTATAGTTATCTGGAGCTTTCCACTCTGTGTGGGGTGAGTTTACATCTTTAATTGTTGCATTTCCTCCGCCTATTTCCCATTTATATGATAGACTGTCTCCGTCAGGGTCAACTGCTTCTACCCATACATCGGCTGTTGAGCCATGAAATATTGTTCCTTCTGACACATGTAGTGATGTAATTTGTGGCGGATTGTTTCGTGGCTGTTGCCCTTCTTGTTGAACTTTTTCTTCAGTTGTATTTGAAGAAACTATAGTAGTCTCAACTATATTAGTAACAGAAGAACTAGTTTCAGTAGTTTTAGCTGATTCTGAAGTTGGCGCTTGTATTGCACACTGATTACATATTGCAGAGATTGAAAAAAATTCTTTATAAAAATTAATGGACAATTTTATATTTAATATTTTATATTAATTTTATTTCTAATTAAAGCTTTTTATTTTATAAAGCTTTTTATTCTAAATAGTTATTGCTGAAAAATTTAGAAATAACAAATTAATAAATTTTATTAATAAAAATCTTCATATGCAATTTCATAATCTTTTCTTAATTCCCTTCTTAAATAAACATTTTCAACAAAAGCAATTCCTATAAAAATTGCAAGCAAGTTCGAGCCTCCATAACTTAAAAAAGGAAGGGGTATGCCAACTATAGGCATAACCCCAATAGTCATACCAATATTTATAAAAACTTGTGTTACCAAAACAAAACCAATCCCACCAGCAATCAATGTTCCTAAACTATTGTTTGCTTTTTGAGAAATATAAAAACAGCGCCAAATTATAAAACCTAAAAAAATAATTACAACAGCAGCTCCAAAAAAACCAATTTCTTCGCCTATTACTGAAAATATAAAGTCAGTGTGATGCTCTGGAACATAATTTAAGTTTGTTTGGGTTCCTAAAAATAAACCTTTTCCCCAAAGCCCACCAGAACCTATGGCAAGCTTAGACTGAAAAAGATTATAACCAATTCCCTGTTTTTCAACTTCAGGTTTTAAAAATACAAGAATTCTATCCAGCTGATATTGCTTTATAATCTCAAGCTTAATTGCAGCAACTATACCGCCAACTGCAACTGCTAAAATTCCAAAAAAATATAATAGATTTGCACCGGAAATAAACAACATCCCTAAATATGTAGCAAAAAAAATTAAAGCAGTACCATAATCTGGCTCTAATAAAACCAAAGCAATAAAAGATAAAGCAATAACTAAAGAAATTGAAACTTTTTTAAAGCCTACTGTATTTACTTTTTCCCTAGGCCACTTTGAAAGAATTGCAGAAATTATTAAAACCATAAAAACT
>JACVJA010000138.1 GCA_015661035.1 Candidatus Calidifonticultor daggyaiensis
ATTACTGGTTATAAAAAAAGCGAAATATTAGGCAAACATTGTTATGAAAATATTCTTCAACATATAGATGAAAAGGGCATTAAACTATGCCTAGATGGCTGCCCTTTGCAAAAAACATTAAAAGATGGCAAGAAAAGGGAGGCTATGGTTTTCTTGCATCATAAAAAAGGACATAGAATTCCAGTAAAAGTAAAAGTAAC
The DNA here is from genome assembly GCA_015661035.1 of Candidatus Calidifonticultor daggyaiensis. Classification (GTDB taxonomy): domain Bacteria; phylum Actinomycetota; class Humimicrobiia; order Humimicrobiales; family Humimicrobiaceae; genus Calidifonticultor; species Calidifonticultor daggyaiensis. The sequence continues at coordinate 201 of JACVJA010000138.1, forward strand.
TCCAATTATAAGGGATAAAACTATAGTTGGTGCAGCTGAAATATTTTTCGATGCCACCGAACACTTGATAAATAATGAACTTTTAAATAAATATAAAAAAGATGCAATTATTGATGACTTAACTAATGTTTTTAATAGAAGATATATTAAAAATTTAATTGAATCAAGGCTTAATTCATTAATCAGATATAGTTGGCCTTTTGGAGTTATATTTTTAGATATTGATAACTTCAAATTGATTAATGATAAATATGGACATGATGTTGGTGATAAAGTATTAGTTACAGTTGCAACTACTATTTCAAATAATATAAGGTCTTCTGACATTATCGGCAGATGGGGAGGAGAAGAGTTTATTTGCATAATTGAAAACACAGATTACAAAAATTTAAAACTAACTGCAGAAAAATTAGATTTTTAGTAAAAAACTCTTTTATTGATTTAAAAGATTCAATTTATAATAGCATAAATAATAATGTTAATGATATTTCTAATTACAATATCAACAATAAAGACGACAAAAATAAAGACAGTAAAAATAATAATAAAATTTTAGGTGTAACAGTTTCTATTGGCGCGACAATGGCTTCAAAATTAGATACCCCTGAAACATTGTTAAAAAGAGCTGACAGTTTAATGTATGAAAGTAAAATTAAAGGAAAAGACATTGTTACTATCAAATGATTATATAAAACTTAAAATACTTTATAGATTAAATTTAAATATATTCAAACCATATAAATATATGCAAACAATAATATTTATAATATTGGAGGGGTAAAATATGTCAGCTAAAACAAGAAATAAATTACAAAAAGATAAAGACCAACAAGTAAATGGCTCTAATAATAGTAATAATAATTTTAAAAACATTGTTTCTATTATTACAGACAGCACAACAGATTTACCAAAGGAATCATATAAAGGGCTTGATTTAACTGTTATTCCTTTATCAGTTACATTTAATGATAATACTTATTTAGATAATGGCATTGATATTTCACCTCAAAAGTTTTATGAAATGATGAGCCATTCAACTGAAATGCCTAGAGCTTCTCAGCCAACACCTGGTAGTTTCCTCCAAGTTTATGACCAAAAGATTAAAGAAGGAAAAGAAATAATATCTATACATATTTCAAGAAAACTGTCAGGCACTTTAAATTCAGCAGAACTTGCTGCAAATCAAATAGAAAAGAGTGTGAATAAAAAATTAATCACCATTTTTGACTCAGAATTAGTTCATATGGCTTGTGGGTTTTTAGCATTAAAGGCTGCAAATCTTGCAAAGCTTGGACTGGAGAGAGAAAAAATTATTTTAGAATTGAAAGAATTTAGAAAAAAAATTTTTTCATTTTTTATCCCTAAATCGCTTGATAACTTGATTAAAGGTGGGAGAATAAATAAAATTAAAGGAACATTTGCATCAGCTTTAGAAATTAAGCCAATCTTAACTTTAAAAGATGGCGAAGTATCACTATATAAAAACACAAGAAAATGGGAAATTGCTAAAAGAGAAATTATTGATTCAATGCAAAACATAATTGATAATTATTTAAAAACAAATAAAGATAAATCTTCTAATGATTTAATAGTATCTATTGGAGATGTTGCAAATGACCAAGATGCAGTTGAATTTGAAGATAAGATAAAAGAAAAATTTAACCCTAAAAAAATTATAAGAACTAACATAGGAATTGTTGTTGGGTCTCATTTGGGAATTGGTGGTTTAAGTGTAACTTTTTACATTGATTAAAAAATGAAAGCAATGATATTAAAAGAAAATTGTATAGTAGCAGAAAATCCTAGCCAATTTTGCCATCCTGACCAGCCCCATAAAAATTATAAAGAATATTATTATAAAAAAAACGGTAATAATAACACTAATAATAGCAACAATAATCTCAAATTAAAATCAGACCCTTTAGAGCTTGTTGAAATTCCAATACCAGATATTGGTTTTAATGATATTTTAATTAAAGTTTTAGCTTGCGGAGTATGTAGAACTGAACTTGACCAAATAGAAGGAAGAATTGTCCCACCAAAATTACCAATAATTTTAGGCCATCAACCAGTGGGAATTGTTATAAAAATTGGTAAAAATGTTAACAAATTTAAAATTGGAGATTTTGCTGGTGCGACTTGGATTTTTTCAAGCTGCGGCAAATGTCAATTTTGCAAAGCTGGACTTGAAAATTTATGCAATGAATTTAAAGCGACAGGCTGTCATGAAAATGGCGGCTATGCAGAATACATGGTTATAAATCAAAGTTTTGCTCATAAAATACCTAAAAAGATTATAAATAGCAAAAATAATTCTAAAAATAGTGATAAGAAAGATGGTAAAAGTGATAACCATACAAACATAGACAAACTGATTAATATTGCACCTTATATGTGTTCAGGTGTAGTAGGGTACCGCTCTCTAAAACTAACTGAAATGGAAAATCGTAAAACTTTAGGTTTATACGGCTTTGGTTCTGCACATCACTTAGTTTTACAAATGGCAAATTATTTATATCCTGATTCAAAAAAATTTGTATTTACAAGAAATAAAAAAGAGCAGGAATTAGCTTTAAGGCTTGGGGCCAACTGGGTTGGGAATATTAAGAACAAGCCGCCTGAAAAACTTGATTGCGCAATTGATACAACACCAGTTTGGAAAAGCGTAATTTTTGCGCTTGAAAATCTTCAAAAAGGAGGAAGACTGGTCTTAAATTTAATAAGAAAAGAAAATATTGATAAAGACTTTCTATTAAATTTAAATTATGAAAAACATTTATGGCTTGAAAAAGAAATTAAAAGTACAGCAAATGTTACTATTAAAGATGGCGAAGAGTTTTTAAATTTAGCTGCTAAGATTAAAATAAAACCTGAAATTACTAAATATAAATTAGAAGATGCAAATAAAGCAATCATAGATTTAAAAAGTGGAAAATCGGCCGGTTCTAAAGTTATAGTTATGTAACTTATTATTAGTTATGTAATATATTATTATTTTTTTTGTATTATTATTTTTTTGATTTAATTTTATCTTCAACATTAGCAAAATAGCAAGTTGAAGGTTATTATTTATTATTATTTTGAAAGTTATGTAACTATTTTTTTACTTTTTGTATTATAATAAATACGGTTAAATTGCTTTAAAACATCAAAGATTAAAATTATTAATTAGAAAATAATTAAACAGTTGTAACTAAGTTACAATTAATCAATAAATTAAATGAGTGCATTTAAAAAGAGTTGCCCAGGTCAAAATACTGCATTTTTAAAAGATTTTAATACAAATATAATTCCTTGTCCAAAGTGTGGTTTTGAAATTGAATTTTTTGCTGATGAAAGAAAAGTAAAATGCCCTAAATGCTATTCAAATGTTTTTAGGGTCAATCCACAAATTATTGAGTATAAAAATGGAGATATTATTTACTATGATTCTGAAAAAAGTTGCCTGGATTGGTGTGGTGCTTGTATTGATAAAAGTGATTATACAGATATAATAGAAAACAATAAAAGAATTGAAAAGAAAAAAGAGGATTTTAAAAAACTTATCAGTTTAATTGATAAAAGCCAAAAAGAAGTAATAGAATTTCTAATAGAGGCTTTTAGAAAAAGTATTAATCACCTAAGACTCTTTGATCCAAAAGCTTTTGATGTTCTTCAAAGAGAAAACCCTGATTTATTTAAAAAAGTAAGGCAATATTATTTAAAATTTTTAGAAAATTCATAATTTTGTATCCCTAATTTTATATGAAGTCTTAAATTTTATATATAAAAATTTAAATATGGAGAGACACAATGTCTAGTCTTAAACTAAATGAAACTCAAAAAAAAGCACTGCTAGCACTTGCAAGGAAAACTATCGAGTTTGCAGTAAAAGAAAACAATATAAATAGATATTCTTTTAACTATAATGAAATTGATTATAACAAAATACTCGAAGATCTTAAAAGTGCTAATTTAACAGTAGATATAAAAAAAATTAATAAAAGCTATAATAATTTAAAAGACTATATTACAAAAGAACCAACACTGCAAACAAAGTGCGGTGCGTTTGTAACAATCCATAAATTTGGAAATTTAAGAGGGTGTATTGGAAATATAACAAGCAATAGCCCTTTGTGGAAAACAATTATAAAAATGGCAGTAGAAGCATCTCTTCATGATCCACGTTTTGCACCAGTTAATCCTTCTGAAGTTGATGATTTAGATATTGAAATTTCAGTTTTATCTCCTTTTGAAAAGATTGAAGACATTAATAAAATTGAAGTTGGAAAACATGGATTGTTTATAAAGGCTGGTTTTTATCAAGGACTGCTTTTGCCGCAAGTTGCAATAGAATATGGTTGGAATAGAACACAGTTCTTAGAACATACTTGCTTAAAAGCAGGACTTGGACCACAGTGTTATAAAGAAAAAAATTGTGAAATATTTATTTTTAGCGCCACAGTCTTTGGAGAAAAAGATTTTTAAAGAAAAGGTTTATAAAACTTTTGAAGACTTTTAATAGTAATTAATATTACTTAAAATAAAAATTTCACTTTTTTTAAATAAATACTTCTGCTGTTTTTCTATCAAGACCACTTATTATAATACCAATTAATCCAGGGCCTGTATGGGCTCCAACTACAGGGGTACAGTCTACAATCATTGATTCAACACAATTTAAGTTTACCTTTAGCTTTTTCATAATTTTTGAGGCTTCAATTTTACTTAAAGAATGAATTACTGCAATAATTACCCATTTTTCATTTTTAAATTTTCTTATAGCTCTTCTTGTTATTTCCTTTAATGAAGCCCATCTAGTGATAGTAAGACCAATCATCTCAACCACACCATTTTTAATTCCTAGCAAAGGCTTTATTCTAAGTATTCCAGTTGCAATTCTTGCAATGCCAGGAACTCTTCCGCTTCGCCACAAATACCTCAAAGTATTAATTGTTCCAAAAAGCTTCATATTGTCTCTTAGAAAAGACAAGATATGAAAAATCTCTTCAAAATCATAACCTTTTATTATTGCTTT
>JACVJA010000139.1 GCA_015661035.1 Candidatus Calidifonticultor daggyaiensis
ACAACAAGAAATAAATAAATTTATTAATCTTAAGTCTACTCATTCATTAAAAAAATTTAATTTTTTTCAAATGCTTTTAATTAACAAATCTTTAATTAAGAAAATTAATATTAAATTAAATTTTTTCATTTTTATTGCATAAACTAACTTTCAATTTAATCTTTACTATAATAAAAGAAATAAAAAAAAATATAATATTTAGAAATTCAGTTTATACTTTATTAATACAAGGAACTAATTATATTTTACCATTAATCATAATACCTTATTTAACAAGGACATTAGGAAAAGATGGTTATGGCAAAATTGCATTTACACAATCTTTTGCCTTATTGGCTGGTGTTCTAATAGAATATGGATTTGCCTTATCAGCTACAAGAGAAATAGCTCAAAACAGGAATGATAAGGATAAAATTGATAAGTTAGTTTCAATAACAATTTTCTCAAAATTATTCTTAAGTTTAATTACATTTTTTCTTATTATTCCAATTAATTTTTTAATTCCAATATTTAATGAAAATAAAGATCTTTTTTTTGTAAGTTATTTTCTTCTTATTACAACGGCATTAAACACAGATTGGTTTTTTTTGGGGAAAGAAAAACTTAATTTATTTAGTATAAATACAATAATAGGAAAATCACTTCATATAATTTTAACATTAATTTTAATTAACCGTAATTCTACACCTGTTTTTTATTTAATTATTTTTTCAAGCTCAAATCTTATTACGAACTTAATAAATTTGTTCTTAATAAAAAGAAATGTATTAATTAAAATACCAAATATTAAAGATATTATACAATATTTAAAAGATTCAGTTAATTTATTTACATTTAAATTAGCTGTATCTTTATATACAAGCGCTAATGCATTTATTATTGGTTTACTTTTATCGCCATCGCAAGTCGGGATATTTTCAGGAGCAGAAAAAATAACAAAAGCTATTGTTGGTTTGTGGACACCTTTGACTACTGTAATTTATCCAAGAATTAATAATTTATTAAAAGAAAATATCACAAAAGCAAAAGAGTTAATAAAAATTGCAACAGTTTTTTACGCAATCTTAAGTTTTACTTTTACAATCATTCTTTTTTTAACTGCAAAATTTCTTACAGAGTTGATATTAGGGAATAATTTTTCTGATGCTGTTTCAATTATAAAAATTTTATCACCAATAGTTTTTTTAGTTGCGATGAGTAATGTTACTGGAATTCTTTGGCTACTTCCTCACAAAAGAGATAAAGAATTTAATTTTATTATTATGATTGCTGGTGTTATAAACATTTTATTAGGGATACCACTTACTATTTATTGGGAATTAACGGGTATGGCAATTAGTGTCCTTTTAACAGAGATGTTTGTAACAAGTGGTTGTTTTTATCTTGTTGCTAAATTAAAGGAGTCTACGATTGTTTGATTATTTAATCGTTGGAGCAGGTTTTGCAGGTAGCGTTCTTGCTGAACGAATCGCAAGCCAATTAGATAAAAAGGTATTAATTATAGACAAACGAAATCACATTGGGGGGAATGCTTATGATCACTATGATGAAAATGGAATTTTAGTTCATAAATACGGCCCTCACATTTTTCATACTAATTCTAAAAAGGTAGTTGATTATTTATCGAATTTTACCGAATGGCAACCATACTTTCATAGAGTTTTGGCTATAATAGAAGGTCAAAAAGTTCCAGTTCCATTTAACCTTACTTCTATTTATAAATTATTTCCACCAAATTTTGCAAGTAAACTTGAAGATGAATTAATTGCTAATTTTGGATATGGTCAAAAAATTCCAATATTAAAATTACGTGAAACAAAAAATAAAAATTTAAAGTGGCTTGCTGAATATATTTATGAAAATGTTTTTTATGGTTACACCTTAAAACAGTGGGAGTTAAAGCCTGAAGAATTAGATATATCAGTTACAGCAAGAGTACCAGTTTACATTAGTAGAGATGATCGTTACTTTCAAGATACTTATCAAATTATGCCTAGATATGGTTATACAAAAATGTTTGAAAAAATGTTAAATCATAAAAACATTAAAATATTATTACAAACTGATTACAAAGAAATAATCCATCATATAAAATTTGATAGACTTATTTTTACCGGTCCAATTGATGAATATTTTGATTATCTATATGGGCCTTTACCTTATAGAAGTTTAGAATTTGATTTTAAACTTGTAAATTATGAATTTTATCAAGAATGTGGAACAATAAATTTCCCTAATAATAACAATTATACAAGAATAACTGAATTTAAATATTTAACAGGACAAAAATGCTCTATGAGTGTCATTGCATTTGAATTTCCCAAAAGTTTTCAACCAGGCAATAACCAAATTCCATATTATCCTATACCCAAACAGGAAAATCATATATTATATAAAAAATATCATCAAGAGACAAAAAAAATCAAATCAGTTACTTTTTGCGGAAGATTAGCAGATTATCAGTATTATAATATGGATCAAATAGTTGCTCGAGCACTAAATATATTTGAAAAGGAAATAAGTTTATGAAAATAGCAACAGTTGTTGTTACATATAATAGGCTTAATTTATTAAAAAATTGTATAGATGCAATTAGAAAACAGACTAAAAAAGTTGATAAAATTATAGTTGTAAATAATGGAAGCAATGATGGTACAGATCTTTGGTTAAATGAACAGAATGATATAATAACAATAACTCAAGAAAATTTGGGAGGTGCTGGAGGGTTCTATACAGGGATTAAATTTGCATTTGAAGAAGGTTTTGATTGGATTTGGTGCATGGACGATGATTGTTTACCCTTTGCGAATTGCCTAGAAAATCAAATACCTGATGATACGGATACTATAACAGGTCCAAAAGTAATTTATGAAAATGAAGAGGTTTGGAATTATGATTATAAGAGTATTAAATACAAATTACTAAAATTTTTTAATTTGCCATTTATAACTATACCATTTAATGGATTTTTAGTGTCAAATAAAATAGTTAAAACTATTGGACTCCCTTTAAGTGAGTTATTTATTTATTGTGATGATGTTGAATACTCTTATAGAGCTAGTAAATTTGGATTTAACTTAAAAATATGTGATAATGCTTTTTTATTTCATCCAAAGAGTAAAAAAGTTAATGATTACACTCAAATTCAATTATATTATTATATTAGGAACAATTTATTTGTTGTAAGAAAATATGATTTATTTTTTATTAGAACTTTAATAAAAATTCTTCAAATCATTAGATTGTTAAAATTCAAAAACTATAAGATTTTTTTTAAAGGTTTTTTTGACTCGTTTAAAATTACAACAAATAAGAAATAATCAAAGGAGCCTTTTTGAAAACTGAATCTAAATTATTCCTTTTTTTTATATTATTTTCTTGGTTTACTATTCCACCATTATATAAAATTGGTGATACTGTAAATCTGAACTGGATATATGTAACTTTTCTAGTATCATTATTATTTCTTATTTTTTTATCGACAATAAATCGAAAAATAATATCATATCCAAAATACTCTGTTCGACTAATATTATTTTTAAGTTATCTAATTATTTCAATTTTTTGGTCATATTCACCTGTAGATAGTTTAAGATATATTAATAAGCTTTTATTATTAATATTTTTGATTTTAACTTTTTCTAATTTAGGAATTGATGATGAAATTATTTTACAAAAAATAACCACAGCAATATTATTTTTTCTTATAGTTAATTGGTTTTCTGAAATAACAATAAAAGACTTTCTTTGGAAATATCCTGCCGGTGAATATTTTGAAGGTTTTAGTGGTAGGCATGCAATAAAATATTATGTTGCTTTTAGTATTTTATTTTCGAGTGTATGTTTTTTAATTCTAAAACAAAGAAAATATATTTTTATGTTAATAATTTTAATTTTAACATTAATATTTATATTTCAGAGAGGGGTAATGCTCGCAACAATCTTAGGATTAATTACTATTTTATATAAGTTATTTAAAGGTAAATTTAGGCTTAAAGTTGCTTTCATAACAATAAGCCTTATTATTTTATTATTATTTTTTTATCTTTTATTTTTCACAGAAACAGGTATACAATACACATTTTATTCCTTGGAGCAAAGAAATAAATTTCTAACCGAACTTTCAAATAACCCTATTTATGCTTATCAATATATTAACTTCAAAGGACGACTAGAATATTGGGATTTATTAATTTTAAAATCTAACCAACCATTTGGGCTTGGATTTGGTTCCTCTGGGAGAATTATTGAAGAAAATTTTGGAGCTTACAATGAATTGCATAATGATTGGCTTCAATTTTATGTAGAACTTGGAATAATTGGTGTTATTTTATATGCATTATTTTGGATTTCTTTAATCTCTTATTTATTAAAATTGTTGCGAATAAAATTGTCTAACCATCAAAAAATATTTGTATTAACTACGCTAGGATATTCTGTATTTGTTATTGTAAGCGGAATCTTTGACCATGTGATTGATTATTATTCAACAGCTGTTTGTCTGGGGATATTAGTAAGTATGGTATCAAATTATAGAAATTTATTAAAGTAATATATAGAATAAATTTGGAATAAAATGAAAAATAAAATCTTATTTTTTTGTCCAATTCCACCACCTTTTCACGGTTCTAATTATATGTCCAAATTAATAATTGATGAATTAAAGAGTTATGAGCATTTCGAAATAAAACACATCAATACGCAATTTTCAACTGAAATTAAAAATTTAGGGAAATTTTCAGCAAAAAAAACTATATTATTTTTCAAATATTTATTTCAGTTAGTACACATTATAATTAGCTTTAAACCAGTTTATATTATAATGGTACCTGCTTTTGTTAGAAATCCTTTTATAGTAAATTATATTTATGTTTCAATTGCAAGTATTATACTCAGAAAAAAAGTTTTATTATGGATTAATTCAAACAATATAAAGTTATTTTACGATAGTAGTGGTATTATCTTAAAGAAATTAATAAGAAATATTTTTAATTTTTCTTATTTAATTATTTCTAGTTCATCTAAGTTATATGAATTAAACTATAATTTTTTTTCTCATAAAGAAAAAGTTATAACAATTCATAATGCCATTCCAAATGTTTACCAAGTCAAAAAAACTAGAAAAGATTATAATGTAATTATTACTTATTTATCAAATATGCATT
>JACVJA010000140.1 GCA_015661035.1 Candidatus Calidifonticultor daggyaiensis
CAGGTCCGTCCACACACGCAAACATTACTTTTTCACCGACGGTTACCCGACATCCGCCGCACATTCCTGTTCCATCAACCATAATTGGATTCAAGCTTGCTATTGTTTTGATGTTGTATTTTTTTGTAATTGCAGCAACATTTTTCATCATCATAACAGGCCCTGCGCAAATAGCAAGATCCGCTCTTTCGCCGGAAGCGAGTGCATCCTCAAGAACTTTGGTAACAAAGCCTTTTGTGCCCTTGCTTCCGTCATCAGTCGCAATTAATACTTTGTCGCATATCTGATTCATTTCATTCTCAAGAATAAGAAGATTTGCGCTCCTTGCGCCCATCACAGCCCAGACAGAGTTGCCTTTATTCTTAAATTCTTTAGCCATCCAGTATATAAAAGCAGCACCCACTCCACCTGTTATGAGCACCACCCTGCCATATTTTTCTATGTGAACTGCTCTACCCAGAGGACCAGCAACATTATGAATTATTTGCCCTACTTCAAGCATGCCAAGTTGTTTTGTGGTTACTCCGACCTCCTGAAAGATAATCTCAATTGTTCCGGCAACTCTATCGGTTCCAGCGATTGTCAATGGAATTCTTTCGCTATCTTCGAGTGGCCTTAAAATGATAAACTGGCCGGGTTGCGCCTTTTCTGCAATAAATGGGTGGTAGATTCTCATCCATTTAACATCCTGTGAGAGAATCTTTTTGTCAATGATTTTATTGAAATCTTTATTAATGATACGCATCTAATCTCCCCTTTAATAAAAAAATTACAACCAGGGCCGGTATTTAATCTATTATTTTCTTCCTTTCCTGTCAAATCCCCTTTCATCCCCCTTTTTCAAAGGGGGAAACTACTTTTTTCTCCCCTCTTTCTTAAAAAGGGGCGGGGGGGGAGATTTTTTAGTTGTTGCTCATTCTCAAAATCCCACTTTATGAAAGGGGGAGAGTGAAATCAGAAGGAGTGGCCGGATGAAGATTTTTTAATAGATAGAAAAAATTTTGGTGCATTTCAACCAAAAAGCCGAGGATATACTGAAGACATAATTGGTGCACCAATAATACCAGTTGCCGGTGTATTTGATAAATATTATTATATAAAAAAAGTAGACTTTAAAACTTTAAAGGAAATTCAAATTGCTGGACATATAAATGACGCTGAAGTTTTATTAAACTTTTCTCATTTTAAAGGTCATGGTATTTCTAGTTATGGTGGTGCTATTAAAAATATTGCAATGGGTTGTGTAACAACAAAAACAAGAAAAGATTTACATTATTTGCATTCTGGAGGCAGTGGAATTATTTGGGACGAGTCGTTATGTAGTTTTTGTAAAAAGTGCATTAACGAATGCAGGTATAAAGCAAATAAATTTAATAAAGATAATAAATATGAAACCTCACAGCATAATTGTACATATTGTCTGCATTGTGTGGAAATTTGTCCAAATAATGCATTATCCTTTTCAGGCAAAAATTACTTAGATTTTCAAAAAGGCATAGGTATTGCTACTGAAGCGGTTTTAAGTACATTTAACCCAAAATATGTTTATCATATTAATTTTTTGCTAAATATTACATTTATTTGTGATTGTTGGGGGATGTCAACTCCCCCATTAGTGCATGATATTGGGATATTATCATCAAGTGATATTGTTGCTGTGGAAAAGGCATCTTTGGATATTATTAAAAATTTAAGTGTTTTACCGAACTCTCTGCCTAAAGATTGGTCTTTAAGAAAAGGTAATCATATTTTCGAAAAAGTATGGGGAAAAAATCCTTATACTCAATTGGATTATTTAATTGATAGAAAGCTTGGAAATCAAAATTATATACTTGAAGAAATTTTTTAAAATTTTACTTTTAATTTTTTATAAAAATTTCTATTATTACTTAAATAAGTTGTACTGGTAAAAAAATTTACTAATGATTTTCTGTTGAAATTAAATTTAAAAAATGCAAAAAAATTTTAAAAATTTAATATTATTTATTATTTTAATATAAAATAGGAGGAAAAGTGGCTGAAATTAATTATGACAAAGATATTGATCTAGGAGTAATTAAAGGAAAAAAAATTGCTATTATTGGTTACGGCAGCCAAGGTCATGCTCATGCTCAAAATTTGCGAGATAGCGGCATGGATGTAATAGTTGGTGAACTTGAAGGAAGTAAGGCATGGGAAGCTGCAAAACAAAAAGGATTCGACGTTTATAATGCAAATGAAGCATCAAAAGATGCTGATATTATTATGATACTTTTACCAGACCAAATACAAAAAGAAATTTATTATAAAGATATACAGCAAAATTTAAAAAAAGGAAATATTTTATGTTTCGCCCACGGTTTTAACATTCATTATAATCAAATTGTTCCACCCGAATATGTTGATGTCATAATGATTGCACCAAAAGGCCCCGGTCATATTGTAAGAAGGATGTTTGCTGAGGGCAGTGGTGTTCCAGCGATTATTGCAGTACATCAAGACTATTCAGGCAATGCTAAAAAAATTGCATTAGCATATGCAAAAGGCATTGGGGCTGGCCGGGTTGGAATAATAACTACCACTTTTAAGGAAGAAACTGAAACAGATTTATTTGGTGAACAGGCTGTTTTATGTGGTGGAACTACAGAACTTATAAGGGCTGGCTTTGATACCCTGGTTGAGGCTGGCTATCAACCAGAAATAGCGTATTTTGAGGTTTTAAGTGAGCTTAAATTAATAGTTGATCTAATATATGAAGGTGGCATTTCTTGGATGCGATATTCAATTAGTGATACTGCTGAATATGGTGATATGGTTAAAGGCAAAAAAATAATTACTGATCAAACAAGAAAAGCAATGAAGGATCTTTTAAAAGAAATACAAACTGGTGAATTTGCTAGAGAATGGATTCTTGAAAACCAGGCTGGCAGGCCTGTTTATAATGCAATAAAGAAAGCGGAAGAAAACCACCTTATTGAGATAGTAGGCAAAAAACTTAGAGAGATGATGACCTGGATAAAAAAGGAAGATAAATAATTATAAATATTAAACAATTAAAACAATTATAGAAGATCAATAATTTATTATTTGTTATTAAAAGCAAAAAAATGAGGTAAAATTAAAAAGCGAACTAATGTTTGTAATTAGTTCGCTTTTTTGTTATAATTACACAAAAGTTTTTTATTATATTTATTTTTTAGGTATTTTACTTATATATATTTAATTTTTTATAAGTTTATTTAAAAACTGTCGTTTAAAAGTATTATAAAATAAATATTATAAATAAGACCATTTTCCTAAAAATAAATTGAGAAGAAAAAGTAACACAATTTCACGCAGACAATTTGAGATATTAAAATATATTATTAATAAAGTAAATGAGCATGGATATCCACCAACTGTTAGAGAAATTTGCAATTATTTATCTTTAAATTCCCCAGCAACTATTCATTCTCATTTAAATAAATTAGAAGAATTAGGTTATATAAAAAGAGACCCTTTAAAACCACGGGCTATAGAAGTAAATTTGAAATTTAAAAGTTTAGTTCAATTTCAAGATTTAGAAGAATTAAAAGATTATGCTGAAGACCAACTAATTAATTATGAGAAAATTAATTATGAAAATAAAAAAAGTTCATTTAATTTCAATAAAATAGATAATTTAGATAGTTTAAATAATTATAAAAATAATTACCCTAATAATAATGTGGTAATGATTCCTATTTTAGGCAAAATTGCAGCAGGAACTCCTATTCTAGCAGTGGAAAATATTGATGATTATTTCCCGCTTCCTTCTGATTTTTTAAAAAATAATAATAATGTTTTTATATTACAAGTTAAGGGTGACAGTATGGTAAATGCGGGTATTTTGGATAGGGATTTTGCTATAATACGTCAACAAGATACGGCTATGAATGGAGAGATAATTGCAGCTTTAGTTGATGATGAGGCTACCATAAAAAGATTTTTTATAAAAAATAATGTGATTAAATTAATGCCTGAAAATGATTTTATGAAACCTATTATTTTAAAAGAAATAAAGATTTTAGGTAAAGTTATAGGTATTATTAGGAAGTATTTTTAATTCTTTATTTTTATAGCTTGAAAACTGTGAAAATTTATTTATATCTGTTTTTTTAATTTTTACTATAAAAACTATATAATCTTCAAGGTATTTCTTTTCTAAAATTTTACAGTTTCTGAAAATGTATGAGATTAAATCAGTTTTAGAATATGGAACTTTTATTTTTGCTTTAATTCTACTTTTATCAATATAACTATTAATTTTTTCATATAGATTTTCAAGGTTTATTTTTTTTAAAGCAGAAATAAAAACAGCATTTTTATATTTTCTTTTTAATTCTCTTAATTCATTAACTTTTATAGCATCAATTTTGTTAAAAACAAATATAATAGGTTTTGATACTACTTCTATTTCTCTAAGTACTCTTATTACACTCTTTATATGATTTTGATAGTTTTTATTACTGCTGTCAATTACTAATAACAATAGATCTGCTTTTTGAACTTCTTCTAGAGTTGACTTAAAAGCAGCTATTAACTGTGTTGGCAAATTTTCAATGAAACCAACGGTATCGCTAATTAATATTTCATCTATTTCAGGTATCTTTATCTTTCGTGTAGTAGAATCTAAAGTCGAAAAAAGCATGTCTTTAACAATAACATTTGATTCAGTTAAAGTATTAAGCAGTGTAGATTTCCCACTATTAGTATAGCCAACTAAAGAAGCTTGGAATATGTTTTTTTCTTTTCTTAATTTTCTTTGAACTTCTCTTTGGATACTAATTTGTTTAATTTTTTCTTCTAACTGGTTTATTCTTTTTCTTATTTTTCTTCTATCTACCTCAAGTTTTTGTTCACCAGGACCTCTGGTTCCTATACCACCACCCAGTCTTGATAATTCAATACCCTTACCCCTTAATCTTGGTAAAATATAATTTAATTGAGCTAACTCAACCTGGAGTTTACCTTCAGCACTTATAGCTCTTTGAGCAAAAATATCTAATATTAAAGCAGTCCTATCAACAATTTTTATATTTAGGTAATTTTCTAAATTACTTTGCTGAGCAGAACTTAAATCATTACAAAAAATTAATAAGTCTATATTAGTAGCTAAAATAATATTTTTAATCTCATTTAATTTACCAATTGAAATATAAAAT
>JACVJA010000141.1 GCA_015661035.1 Candidatus Calidifonticultor daggyaiensis
GAAGCTAGTAATATAATAGGCATTATTTAAAAAAAATAATTATTTGTAATTATTAAAATTTTATTTAATTTATATTTTTGTTAATAATAATTGAAACAATAAAAAACTTAGATGATATAAAATTATAAAAAAAATTGTTATACAATTAATAATGCGTAAAGGAGGAAATTATGTCTATTAAGGTTGGAATTAACGGGTTTGGAAGAATTGGTAGGGTTTTTATGCGAGTTTTACTAAAATATGATACCAAAAAGGAAATTGAAGTTGTTGGAATAAATGACCTTGCTGAACCAAAAGTTCTTGCACATCTTTTAAAGTACGATTCAGTTTTTGGTGTCCTTGAAAATGAGGTAACTGCTGATGATAATGCGATTTATATTGATGGAAGAAAGATTAAATCTACCATGATTGCAGACCCGGCAATGCTTCCCTGGAAAGAATTAGGTGTTGAAGTTGCAATTGAATCCACTGGAAAATTCAGAAAAAAAGAAGAGGCTTCAAAACATTTGCAAGCAGGTGCTAAAAAAGTAATTGTTTCAGTTCCAATGAAGGGCGATGGTGCAGACGCTACTATTGTTATGGGGGTTAATGAAGATATGTATGATAAAAATGCTCATAACATAATTTCTAATGCTTCATGTACAACAAACGCGCTTGCTCCAGCAGCAAAAGTGCTAAATGATAATTTTGGTATAATAAATGGTTTTATGACAACAGTCCATGCATATACTAATGACCAAAAAATTCATGATTTCCCACATAAAGATTTAAGAAGGGCAAGAGCTGCTGCACTTTCTATTATTCCTACATCAACAGGTGCAGCAAGTGCAATAGGGCTAGTGATTCCTGAACTTAAAGGAAAGATGGATGGTATTGCGCTTAGAGTTCCTACTCCTGTAGGGTCTATTGTTGATTTGGTTGTAAATCTTGAAAAAGATGTTTCTGTTGAAGATGTAAATACTGCATTTAAAAAAGCGTCTGAAAGCCAAAAAATGAAGGGAATTTTACAATATTGCGAAGACCCTATAGTATCAGCAGATATTATTGGGAACAGCCATTCTTCAATTTTTGATGCGCTCTCAACAATGAAAATTGGGAATATGATAAAAATATTGACTTGGTATGACAATGAATGGGGTTATTCTACAAGACTTTATGATTTGGTTAAATTAGTTGTTAAATAATTTTTAAGCTTTTTAATAATAACCGGGGTAACAAGCTAGGTTAATTTAATTGTAAAATAAATTTAAGCTTTTTACCTCGGTTATTATTGTTTTTATAATTTTAAAAACATAAGGGGGTTTATTTATGTTTAATAAAAAAACTATAGAAGACATAGATGTATCAGGAAAAAAGGTTTTAGTAAGAGTAGATTTTAATGTTCCATTGGATTCTAATTTAAACGTTACAGATAATACAAGAATAAAACTTGCAATACCTACTATTAATTATTTAACTAATAAAGGCGCAAAAGTAATACTTATGAGTCATTTAGGTAGACCAAAAGATGCTCCTGATGATAAGTTTAGGCTTGATCCTGCGGCAAAAGAATTAGAAAAGCTTATTGGAAAACCAGTTAAAAAATTTAATGAAACTTATTCTGAAGAAATTAAGGATTATATAAATGATAAAATGCAGTTTGGTGAAATTGTTATATTAGAAAATTTAAGATTTAATCCTGGTGAAAAGAAAAATGATCCAGAATTTGCAGAAAAACTCTCTTCTCTTGCTGATATATATGTTAATGATGCTTTTGGAGCTGCTCATAGAGCACATGCTTCTATAACTGGGGTTGCAAGCTTTTTGCCTGCTGTTGCTGGATTTTTAATGAAGAAAGAAGTAGAAGTTTTATCAAGTTTGCTTGAAAATCCAGCAAGACCCTTTACAGCAGTACTGGGTGGAAGTAAAGTTTCTGATAAAATTCTTGTAATCCAAAATTTATTAAATAAAGTTGATTGCTTAATACTTGGTGGTGGAATGACTTATACTTTTTTAAAAGCACAAGGCTATGAAATAGGTAAGTCGATTTGTGAGGATGACCAATTAGATTATGCAAGCAATATGATAAAAGCTGCAAAAGAAAATAAAGTTAAACTTCTTTTACCTATAGATATTATTGTTGCAAAAGAATTTAAAGATGATTCTGATAAGAAAAATGTTAATATAAATGAAATTCCTTCCAATTGGGAAGGCATGGGGATTGGTCAAAAGACTGTAAGAATGTATAAGGAAGAAATAGCTAAAGCTAAAACTATATTCTGGAATGGCCCAATGGGTGTTTTTGAATTTGATAATTTTGCGGAAAGTACCAAAGAAATAGCTTCGGCTATTGCAGAGAGTAATGCTGTAACAGTAGTGGGTGGAGGTGATACTCTTGCTGCAATTAAAAAATTTAAATTAGAAGGAAAATTTTCACATGTATCAAGTGGAGGCGGAGCTTCAATGGAATTTTTAGAAGGAAAAGTTTTGCCAGGGGTAGCAGCATTATTAGATAAATAATAAGTAATTATATAAGCTATATAAAATAAGTAAATTATATGTATAAAATGATAATAAACTGAAATATTTATTTGATTGGGGTGGATTTATGCAAATTAATAGAATACCTTTTATTGCTGGGAATTGGAAAATGAATATGACTCATTTGGAAGCTATTAAGTTTGTGCAGGATTTAAGTTTTGAATTCGAAAATAAAAATAATTGTGAAGTTTGCCTATGCCCTCCCTTTACTGCTTTAAGGAGTGTAAAAAATATTATAGATACAGATAAGCTAGATTTTAAACTAGGTGCTCAAAACATGCATTGGGAAAAAAGTGGTGCATTTACTGGAGAGATATCACCAGAAATGCTTTCTGCTTTGGAAGTTGACTATGTAATTATTGGTCACAGTGAAAGAAGACAATATTTTGCAGAAACAAATCAAACAGTAAATAAAAAATTAAAAGTTTGCTTTGATTATAATTTAAAGCCTATTTTGTGTGTTGGAGAATCTTTAAATATTAGGCAGGAAGGAAATGCAATAAAATTTGTTCTTAAACAGGTTGAAGAATGTCTTGAAACAATTGAAGAAAATAAAGTTATTGAAATAACAATTGCTTATGAACCAATTTGGGCAATAGGCACTGGGAAGACTGCAACCTCTCAAGATGCTAATGAAATGTGCGGTGAGATTAGAAATAAGATAGCCTCCTTATACAATTATCAAATCTCCCAGACAATAAGAATTCAATATGGCGGCAGTGTTAAGCCTTCAAATATTTCAGAATTAATGTCAATGCCTGAGATTGATGGAGCGCTTGTTGGAGGTGCAAGCATAAATGTTAAAGATTTTTTAGCAATAATAAATTATTAATTATATTTTTTTTAATGCAATTAATAAAAATCAGAAATACTTAAAGATATTATGAAAAAAGTAAATTTTTATAAACCATTGTGCTTAATTATTTTAGATGGCTGGGGTTTAAGTGTTAACGAGAAAGGAAATGCAATTAAACTTGCCAAAACGCCAAATATGGATAAATTTAGCTTAATTTATCCTGCGACTGCATTATATTCATCAGGAGAGGCAGTAGGGCTTCCGGATGGGCAGATGGGTAATTCTGAAGTTGGTCATTTAAATATTGGTGCAGGAAGAATTGTTTACCAGGAATTTACAAGAATTACAAGATCAATAAGGGAAGGGGATTTTTTTAAAAATCAAGTTTTAATTTCAGCTATTAATAATGTTAAAAAAAATAAAAGTTGCTTTCATATTATGGGTTTAGTATCTGATGGTGGAGTACATAGTCATATATCACATTTAAAAGCATTAATAGATTTAGCAAAACATAATGGTTTAGAAAAACTTCATGTTCATGCTTTTTTAGATGGAAGAGATGTTCCTCCACGAAGTGCGATTCCCTTTTTAAAAGACATTGCCCAGTATTTAAAGCAAAACGGCATAGGCGAGATAGCAAGTGTTAGCGGAAGATATTATGCTATGGATAGGGATAACAGGTGGGATAGAGTAAAAAAGGCTTATGATGCTATGGTATATCGTAATGGGATTAAATTTGAAAGTGCTGAAGAGCTAGTTTTAAATTCTTATGAAAATGGTATTGATGATGAGTTTGTTGTTCCTGCTATTGTAAAAGTTGAAGATGAAAATTGTGCAAAAATAAAGAATAATGACTCTATTATTTTTTTTAACTTTAGACCAGACAGAGCAAGACAAATTACAAAGTCATTTATTTATGATAATTTTAATGAATTTGATAGAGGACCTAATCCTCCAAAAGTTTATTTTGTTTGCATGACTCAGTATAATAAAGAGTTTAACGCTCCTATAGCTTTTCCGCCTGAAGAAATAAAAAATACTCTTGGCGAAGTTTTATCCAAGAATGGTTTAAAACAGCTAAGAATTGCTGAAACCGAGAAATATGCTCATGTTACTTTTTTCTTTAATGGTGGGGTTGAGAAAGCTTTTTTAAATGAAGATAGAGTTTTAATACCATCGCCAAAAGTAGCAACATATAATTTAAAACCTGAAATGAGTGCATTTGAGGTAACTGATAAAGTAATTGAGCTTATTGATGAAGATATTTATGATGTTATTATAATGAATTATGCAAATCCGGACATGGTTGGACATACAGGGTTTTTAGATGCAGCAATTAAAGCAATTGAAGCAGTAGATTTTTGTGTTGGTAAAGTAATAAGCAAGTTGCAAGAAAAAAATGGCTTAGGTATTATTACAGCGGATCATGGTAATGCAGAAGAGATGCTTACAAGCAACAATGATTATATTGTTACCGCACATTCTACTTCAATGGTACCTTTTATAATTTGTTCGAATGCTTTAGGTCAGTTAAGGGGACAGAAGATATTTAAAGCAAATTTAGAAAAAATTTGTAATATTAATAATTTACATAGCAATAATAATAACAATGGGTTAAATAATGATGATTTTTGTAATATTTTATCAGCTAAAACCTTAAATCTAGATTTATTTGGAGCTTTATGTGATATTGCCCCAACTATTTTAGAGCTCTTTGGTATTCAAAAACCTAGGGAAATGTCTGGGAAATCTTTAATTATTTAAATAAATTAAATTTAAAATTTTAATAATTAGCTATATTAACTGCGCTATTAACATAAATTTTTAAAAAATTTTGAAAAT
>JACVJA010000142.1 GCA_015661035.1 Candidatus Calidifonticultor daggyaiensis
CAGTTAGTTTAATTTTATTTAAAATACCTTTTTCCTGAGCAACTATACTTACCCCTTCAGGCATGCCTATGCCCAAATTTACAATATCACCATCTTTTATTTCTTTTAACGCCCTTAAAGCTATAATTTTTCTTTCATTAAGCTCAAGCTGGGGTAAAATTGTATCTGGAATTCTAATCTCCCCGGACAAAGAAGGATTATATATTTCAGCAAACGTTTGCCAATGATTTTTTGGTTCTGCTAAAACTACAAAGTCTACTAAAATACCAGGCACTTTTACAAACCAAGGGTTTAATGTGTCATTTTGCGCAATTCTTTGAACTTGAGCAATTACAATACCATTAGAATTTTTTGCAGCTTGGGCCATTTCCAACATTTCAAGAGAGCCTACTTCCCTCTCCATTGTAATATTTCCTTCTAAATCAGAAGTTGTGCCTCTAATTATAGAAACATCAATATTAAAAGCTTTGTAATACAACCACTCGCTTCCATTAATTTCAATTAAGCAAACCAGGTCCTCATTAGTAATTTTATTTATTTTTCCGCCTTCAAGTCTTGGATCAACAAAAGTATTTAACCCTATATGAGTAATATGCCCAGGCCTGCCTGCAGCAATATCCCTAAACAAGTTAGAAATTACGCCTTGCGGAAAATTATAAGCTTCGATTTCATTGTTTATTGCAAGAGCTGCCATTTTTGGTGCTAAACCCCAATGCCCTCCTATAACTCTTTTTACAAGCCCCTTATAAGCTAAATGGTTAATACCTCTATTTTTACCATCCCCTTGCCCTGCAGCATAAACAATTGTTAAATTATTAGGAACTCCGTCTTTTAAAAAAGATTCTTCAATTGCAGATGTTATTTCTTCAGGATGACCGCTCCCAACAAAGCCGCCAATAGCCACAGTCGCACCATTTTTAATTTTTTTTACAGCTTCTCTTGAACTTATAATTTTGGAACTTATAATTTTATTCATAAATATTTTATTTATTAACTTTATAGATTAAAAAGGAATACATAAAAAATTAAAATTAAAATATAAAATTAATACATAAAATACCCACCATTTACACTAAACACCTGACCAGTTATATAGTCAGCATCACTAGAAGCTAAAAATAAAGCCATTTTTGCAATATCTTTTGGTTTGCCTAATCTTTTTAAAGGTATTCTATTTATAATATTTTCCTTTATATTATCTGGAATATCTTTTATCATTTCAGTTTCAATAAAGCCCGGTGCTATTGCATTTACATTAATATTTCTTGCTGCAGCTTCATAAGCTAATGATTTGGTAAGACCAATAACACCAGCTTTGGAGGCACCATAGGCAGTTTGACCAAAATTTCCGCATAATCCAATTACTGATGCAATATTAATTATTTTTCCATAATTATTCTGCCTCATAATCATCATTGCTTCTCTACAACAATAAAAAACTCCGCTTAAGTTAACTTTTAAGACTTCTTCCCAGTGATAATTAATATCCATATTATGTATTGTTTTATCTCTTAATATTGCTGCGTTATTAACTAAAATATCAAGCTTGCCTGTTTTTTTTATTATAAACTCAAACATATCTTTTACTTTGGTTAAGTTTGATACATCAGCTATATAATAAAAACAGCTGCTATTGTTTTTAATATTGTAATTGCAATTATAATCATTGTTATTGTTATTGTTATTATTGGTGCTATTAGCATTGTTATTATTGCTGTAATTGTTGTCATTAGCATTATTACTATAATTAGCATTATTGACATCAATACTGTGGTTGGCATTATTGGCAATATTGGTATTATTGGCAATATTGGCATCATTTGCGTTATTTGTGTTATTGCTGATGCTAGTACTATTGGTTTTATCTGTATTATTAATGTCAAATTCTTTGGATTGTAAGCTACTAATTATCTTACAAGTTTCAACAGCATCCTTTTCATTTATATCATTTATAAATACAACTGAACCATTCTTTGCAAATTCTATTGCAATTTCCCTGCCAATGCCCCTGCCGGCTCCAGTTATCAATGAAACCTTATTTTTTAACTTCAAATTTTCCATCCTAAGTAATAAAATTTATAAAAATTTATAAAAAGTTTTTTAATTAATTTTTTGTTTTCCAAAATCATTATTTAAAAAAATCATTATCAATAAAAATATTATCAAAAAAATTTAAGATACATTTATTTTAAATTAGAACAATTTTTAACTAAAACTGCCATTGCTTCACCTGAACCGATACATAATGATGCTATACCTAAATTACTTTTTCTTCTAATCATCTCGTGGACAAGTGTTACAATTATTCTTGCACCAGTTGCACCAATTGGATGACCAAGAGCAACAGCCCCGCCATTGACATTAACTTTTTCATAATCAATTCCAAGATTTATTATTACACAAAGTGCTTGTGCTGCAAAAGCCTCATTTATTTCAAACAAGTCGATACCTTCTATACCAATTGAAAATTCTTTTAATAAATTTTTTATTGCATAGATAGGTGCAATTCCAAAATCTTTAGGGTCAATAGAAACCTCAGAAAATCCAAGTATTTCTGCCATTGGTTTAAAATTAAATTTTTCAACAGCTTTTTCAGATGCTAAAAGCAGCATTGCAGCTCCATCATTTATTCCAGAAGCATTTCCAGCTGTAATAGTTCCATCAGCAGCAAAAACCGGATTTAGTTTTGATAATTTTTCTATACTTGTATCTTCTCTTGGTCTTTCATCAATAGAAAAGAAATTATTTTTGTTTTCTTTTTTATTAAAATATTCAACCTTGACAATTTCTTCATCAAATTTTTTTTCCTTTGTTGCTCTGACTGCCTTTAAATTACTTTCACAGCTAAAAGAATCCTGCATTTTTCTAGTTATACCATTTTTTTTAGCCAAATCCTCTATAAGCTTGCCCATATGAACATTATTAAATGGGCACCAAAGCCCATCAATTATTAATTCATCTATAACTTGAGAATTACCTAATTTTATTCCCCACCTAGAATTATTTAGAATATATGGGCTTAATGACATGTTTTCAATTCCTCCAGCGAAAAAAACATCACCTTTTCCTAGTTTAATATAATTATAAGCCAGCTCTGCAGCTTTCATTGAAGAACCACAAACTTTATTCACTGTAAAACAAGGTGTATTAAAAGATAGACCAGCATTTAAAGCACATTGTCTTGCAGGGTTTTGCCCTGCACCAGCTTGCAAAACCATTCCAATTATTACACCATCAATTGCAATGCTTGAATATCCTTTAAGAATATCCTTTATTAATAAAGAACCAAGTTTTACAGCAGGTATTTCTGATAAAGAACCGCCAAAATTACCTATGGCTGTTCTTAATGCATTAATAATATAAATTTTTTTATCAATTTCTGTCATTTTGATTTAGTATTTTTAATTTAATTTATAACGATTGATTTTCACTATAATCTAAAATTTTGTTGTGTTATAGTTTCAGTATATCTGTTATGGCAATAATTTATATGCACCTGCAATTGTAGGCCAGCCCTTGCAGAGCTTAAAACCCTCCGCATATCTACAACCAGGTGTGCCTGCTTGAGTAGCTAATAATATAGCCTCTGCCTCCATCATTTCAACATAAGAAACCCCAAAAGCATCTCTGCACCAATCACCCTGCTGACTGTCATGGCAAAGAAACATCTTTTTTTTCATCTCAAACGTGTCAGTAATATCAACATAGTACTCAGGAATAAAATTTATTATTCCTAAAGTTGTATAGTAAAATAAAGGTGCAACTTTTGAACAAACTTCGTGCTCAGTTTCAATTAATTTCACAACACTTAAAATTCTTGCTGTAAATGCAAGATAACCAGTAATATCATGATCCTGATTATAATCATTGTATGGCTCATGAGCAAAAATTATATCAGGCCTTGTCATTCTAATAGCATCAATGAATTTTAATCTAGTCTCTTTTGTATCAAATAAGAATTCATCTTCAAAATCCATCCAAATAAGTTTCGCTCCAATTAAATCAGCAGCATTTTGAGCTTCCTGTCTTCTAATTTTGGCTATTTCCTCTTTTGTATGCCTATATGAACCAATACAGCCATTAGTAGCAACTGCAATATATACTTCATGTCCAAGTTTTGCGTATTTTGCCAAAGTTCCACCAATTTGAAACTCAACATCATCTGGGTGTGCACCAAAAGCTAATACTCTCATTTTAACCTCACATTTGTAAATTGTTACAATTTAAATAAATTATTTATAAATTTAATGAAAATTTTATTTTATTAAATGCATATGCTAAATGCATATATCAAATTCTGCTTAAAAAACAAATCTTAAAAAAATTTATAAAAACTATTATAAAATTTTAAAGCAAACATAAGACTATGTTTAAGACTAAATATGAGACTATATAAAAAAACAAAAGACCACATATAAACCTTATACAAGACCATATATTAAACCGTATATGAAACCGTGTATAAGAACAAAACTATGTATGTAAATTAGAAATTACCTCTTTTACAATTATCTCTATTAAGCGCGAACTAGCCAAGCCATTTAAAGATAGGCTTTCTTTTTTTTCAGAAAATGCTTTACCATCAATAATAGAGTTGTCTTTTAGATTAGACCGAGAAATGGAGTCACTTAAAGAATACTGTTTATCTTCTTCTTTTTTAGCAAAAAAGTTTTCAGCTTTACCAATAGTTCCAAAAACATCTAAGTCAAACTTAACAACTTCTAAAAAACCGCTAATAATTGCCCTGAAAAGCTCAGGAACATCTTTGGTTCCTTGATATTCTGGATGTCTTGCTAAATAATCAAATGCATTTTCTTTTCCCGCTCCACACATTTCTGTGTAGATGCATATTTTTGGGCATCCCATTTGTATTAATTTTTTTAAGTCTTCAGGAGATATGCCTGTCCCGCCATGAAGAGTAAAAAAAACACCTTCCTTATGTTTTAAAGCTTGTTTAATTTGTTCAAATCTTTCAAAATCGATCTTTGGAACTCCTTTATAAAAACCATGTGCATTACCAATTGAAACAGCAAAAATATCAACACCTGTTTCTTCAACAAACCTTCTTGCTTCTTCAGGGTCGGTCATAGTACTTTTAACCTCACCAGTAGCGCTACCTACGGCGCCTATTTCTCCTTCACAGGCAACCCCATAAT
>JACVJA010000143.1 GCA_015661035.1 Candidatus Calidifonticultor daggyaiensis
ATTTTATTCGAATTTCTGTTAATGTGAAATTACAAATTAAAATAAATACAATTTAAGTACAATAATTAAAACTAATATAATAAATATAAATAACAACAGTTATAATATATGTATAAGGATAATATAATTAATTATGTGATTGAAATTATTAATAAAGAATTAGCAAGCAAATTTACTAATTTATTTTTGAAATCGCAACAGCACAAACTTTAAATTCTGGTATTTTAGCTTTTTTATCATATACAGGATTTGTCAACATATTTGCAGGCGAGTCAGCATAATGGAAAGGTATAAAAACTACTCCTTCTTTAATGCCAGAGCTAACTATAGCTTTAGCCTCAATTGAACCTCTTCGTGACTTGACTACAATTTTTTCTCCATTTTTTATATTAAGCATTTCAGCATCTTTAATATTTATTTGAACTTTATTCATAGGAGCAATTTCATTTAAACCCTTTATTTTACCAGTCATTGTCCTTGTATGGAACTGATATAAAATCCTTCCTGTTGTCAAAATAAAGGGGAAATTTTTATCCGGAAGTTCTGCTGCTTCTATATAATCTATAGGAATAAACCGACCTTTCCCTCTTGTAAAGTTTTTAGTATGTAAAATTTTTGTTCCTGGATCCGTATAATGTCTGCAAGGCCATTGAATAATTTCATTTTCCAGCCTTTCATAATTAATCCCTCCATAAATTGGGGTAACACTTGATATTTCATCCATAATTTCAGATGGGTGTGAATAATTCATTTTATAACCAAAAGCTTCAGATAGCATACAAATTATTTTCCAGTCAGGCAAAGCTTTACCTGGAGGCTCTATAGCTTTATAAATTCTTTGAACCCTTCTTTCTGTATTTGTAAAGGTCCCATCTTTTTCTGCAAAACTCGCACTCGGTAAAACAACATCTGCAAATTCAGCAGTTTCAGTTAAAAAAATATCTTGAACTACTAAAAATTCTAAATTTTTTAAAGCTGAAGCAACATGTAAAATATCTGGTTCACTAAGCATTGGGTTTTCTCCCATTATATACATTGCTTTAATTTTTTTATCATTTGCTGCTTCGAAAATTTCTGTTACAGTAAGCCCCTTTTTATTTGGAAGAGTTTTACCCCACCTTTTTTCAAATCGCCATCGCATATTATCATTTTCTACGCCTTGATAACCGCTAAGCAAGTCAGGCAGGGCTCCCATATCACATGCACCTTGTACATTGTTTTGACCTCTTAATGGATTTACTCCTGCCCCTTTTCTACCAATATTTCCTGTCATCATAGCTAGATCTGCAATTGCAATAACATTATCAGTTCCGCAAGCATGTTGAGTAATGCCCATAGCATAAAATATTAGAGCATTTTTTGCCTGTCCATATAATACGGCAGCTTCCTCTAACTTACTAATATCAATCCCTGAAATTTCAGATACTTTTTGGGGTGTATAATCTTTAAAACAATTTATAAACTCATCAAATCCTTCAGTTCTATTATTAATAAAGTCTAAATCTATTAGATTGTTTTTATAAATAATATGCATTAAACCTAAAAGAACAGCTAGATCTGTGCCTGGTTTATGCTTTAAGTGAATTGTGCTGTAATTTACTATAGGTATTTCCCTAGGATCTATTACAATAATTTTTAAACCATGTTCATTTACACACCTAATTAACTCATAACCTATTACCGGGTGAGCTTCCGTAGTGTTAGAACCTATAATTATTGCAACATCTGCAAATTTAATATCATCTATTGAATTTGTCATTGCACCGCTTCCAAAAGTAGGAATGAGACCAGTTACAGTTGAAGCATGGCAAAGCCTAGCACAATGGTCAATATTATTTGTACCAATAACTGCTCTTGCAAATTTTGACATTAAAAAATTTTCTTCATTACTACATTTTGCTGAAGACAAAACAGCTACAGAATCTGGCCCATATTTTTTTATAACTTGTTCTAATTTATTCCTAACAATAGAAATTGCATTTTCCCAAGTTGTCTTTAAAAACCGGCCATTTTTATTTTTTATTAATGGTTCAGTAAGTCTTTTATTGCTGTTTACAAAATCAATTCCAAACCTGCCTTTAACACATAAATTTCCATTATTAGTACTGAATTTATTAACTTGAGTTTTACTGCTAACACTTACAATTTTATTATCTTTAACATTAAGAATAATCTCACACCCAACACCACAGTAGGGGCAAATTGTTTTAACTTGCCTTATCTCCCAAACACGAGAACTTTTTATATAAGGCTTAGGCAATAAGGCTCCAACGGGACAGGTCGATATACAATTGCCGCAAAATACACAACCTGTTTGGATTAAAGGCTGTTCAAAAGCAGGAATAATTTCAGATTCAAAGCCGCGCTGAGCATAGCCAATAGCATTAGCCCCAACTATGTTATCACACATCCTAACACATCTGCCACAAAGAATGCATTTTTCATTATCTCTATGTATAAATGGATTATCACTAAAAACTTTTTTTTCATGTATTGCACCTGCATAAGGAATCTCTTTTATGTCATAAAGATATGCAAGGTCTTGCAATGCACAACTTCCACAAACTTCACAAGTCATACAGTCCATTGGATGATCAGAAATGATAAGCTCCAAATTTACCTTTACAAGCTCATTTATGAGCGGTGTTGAAGTTTTAATTTTCATTCCTTCCTTTATTTCTGTAACACAGGATGCCACTGTTCCATTAATACCCTCTACTTCAACTATACATAGCCGACAAGCCCCTTGGGGTTTTAAGCGTGGATCAAAACAAAGATGAGGAATAAAAATATTATTTTCAAGGCATGCCTGTAAGATGGTACTTCCAGGAGTTGAATAAATAGTTTTATTATTCACAAAAATTTTTATTTGATTCTCTATATGATTCACTATATTGTTATCTATATGATTCTCTGTTCTATTTTTAATTTTATTTTCAGAATTACCTTTTATAATGCTGCTCATAATTTTTATTTAAAATAAATAATAAATTAATAAAAATATTACTTATAAATATATTATTTCTAAATAAATTTAAACTTTTTTAACCTTAGCTTTAACATGTAGCCTTTCACAAGACCTTTGAGTAATAATATGCTCTTCAAACTCATTTCTAAAATACTTTAAAGTACTAAATACAGGATTAGGAGCTGTTTTTCCAAGGCCACATAAAGAAGTTTCAGCAACAGTTTTTGCAAGCCGTTCAAGCTTTTGGATATCACCTTCTTGGCCTTTACCCTTTGTAATTCTTTCAAGTATCTCAAGCATACGCCTTGTACCAATTCTACAAGGTACACACTGCCCGCAAGACTCTTCTTGAATAAAATCCATAAAATATCTAGCTAAATTTGCCATACAAGTACTATCATCAATTACTATCATCCCGCCAGAACCTACTATTGAACCAGCTTCTTTAATCTTTTCATAATCTACTGGTATATCTAAAAATTTTTCAGGAATGCACCCGCCTGATGGCCCCCCCAGTTGAACTGCTTTAAATTCGCCTTCTCCAACAATTCCACCACCAATTTTATAAATAATATCTCTTAAACTCATGCCCATTGGAACTTCAACAAGACCTACATTTTTAACCGCACCAGCCAGTGCAAAAATTTTGGTTCCCTTACTTGTTTGGGTTCCAAGGCTGCTAAACCAATCAGGACCATTTAAAATAATTTGAGCTACATTTGCAAAAGTTTCAACATTATTAATCAAAGTTGGCATTCCATAAAGACCTTCATTTGCAGGAAAAGGTGGTTTTGGCTTTGGCATACCCCGTTTTCCTTCAATTGAACGTAAAAGCGCGGTTTCTTCACCACAAACAAAAGCACCAGCTCCTTGGTAAATTTCAATGTCAAAATCAAAACCACTATTTAAAATATTATTACCTATTAACCCATAACTTTTAGCCTGTTCTATTGCATTTTGAATAGTCTGAACTGCTAATGGATATTCAGCCCTAATATAAATATATCCTTTATTTGAACCAATAGCATACCCTGCAATAATCATTCCTTCCAGTACAGAATGAGGGTCAGATTCCAATAAATTTCTATCCATAAATGCTCCAGGATCTCCTTCATCACCATTACAAACAACATATTTTATACCTAAAGGTGATTTAGCATCCTTGCATAACTGCCATTTTTTACCAGTAGGAAAACCTGCCCCACCCCTGCCCCTTAATCCTGATTTTATAACTATATCAACAACATTTTCAGGACTTAAGCTATTTAAAACTTTATCTAATGCAAAATAGCCATTAGAAGCAATATAATCCTCAATATTAAATGGATCGATTTTCCCACGGTTTCTTAAAACTCTTGACTCTTGAAATTTAAAAAAGTCATTAAGATTTGAATCTTCTGTAATTGGCTCCAGAGATTTAGCAATTTTTCCTTCTATAATGTGGCATTTAAAAATTTCATCAATTTTTTCTTCATTTAAACTGTAATAAATTACTGGATCTAAATTATATGAATATATTGTAAGCATTGGTTCTAGAGCACAAAAACCTATACACCCAGAACTACTTAAAATTAAGTTTTTATTACCTTGTCTGATAAGTGAGTCTACTTTTTCTTTAACATAACTTAAAACTCTATCGGCACCAGATGCAATACCACAAGTTCCTAAATGAATAATGATTTTATATTTTATACCATCTTCCGAAAGTAAATTTTGTTTATTTACTTTATCTTTAATACCTTCTAATTCAACTATCGACCTAATTTTAAGCGATTCTTTTTCCATGAATCTAACTTTTTTAAAAGCTTTATAATAATAATTTTATGATAAGCTTATATTATCTTTTTGAACAAAAATAAAAAAAATTTATACGCTTAAGGATATATTCTAAAGTATAACATCTATTTATTAAGCTTTACTATGATCATAAACTAACTCAACTACGCTTTCTGGATCAACTTTTTGGTAAACTTTGTCATTAATTACCATAATGGGTGCCAATCCACAAGCACCAAGACACCTATTAACTTGTAAAGAATACTTCCTATCTTCAGTTGTTTGGCCTGGCTGAATCCCAAGCTCTTTTGATAATTTATCAACTATTTTCTTACCACCTTTTACAAAACATGCTGTACCAAGACAAACCCTTATATTGTTCTTGCCCCTTGGAACT
>JACVJA010000144.1 GCA_015661035.1 Candidatus Calidifonticultor daggyaiensis
AGTTTTAAGGAAAGATTCGATGAATTTACGAAACAATTCAACATTCCAGATTCAAAATTCAACAAGAAAGAGTAAAGTATTTTTGATTTTGAATCTTGAATTTATTTTAAATCTTGAATTTTGAATTGTTTAATTGGAGGAGTAAGGTTAACTTTTGACGAAAAGAAATTCATGCAGAGGTTTTATAAGTATAAGTCTTGAATTTTAAATCTTGAAATTTGAATCTGTTAAATTGAAGGGGTTAAGAAGATAAAATAAACATCAATAGTTGTTTTAAAAGATTTTATTAGGAGTTAGGAGGAATGATATGGATATCTTAAAACTTCAATGTAAATTAATTACTCCGATGTTTATGTATGGAGCTGATGGGCGCACTCCGGAGCTGAGATCTTCTGAGTTTAAAGGTATGATGCGATGGTGGTGGAGAGCAATCAAAGCAGAAAATGATATTGATAAATTAAGAAAAGAAGAAGCTGAAATTTTTGGTGGGTCAGGAGAAGGAGAGGGAAGAAGTAAGGTAAAAATTATTGTTATGAGTGAATTAGAAGTGGGGGATACAATTGATTATCAACCCTTACCGCATCATAATAGAAACAACTGCCCTATTGATAAAGCGAAACAGTGTAAAAAAGCTTTCATATCAAAAGCTGTAAGAGTTGATAAAGAGATAATAATAAAATTTCTAATCCCATCAGATAAAATTGAAAGGCTTATATACTTAACTTTTATCTTAGGTGGTTTTGGTAAGAGATCAAGAAGGGGATTTGGGAGTTTAGAGATTATTGAACCATCAACGAGCATTACTATTGAAAAAATTACAAAATTTCTAAATTGTGTAAACAATTCGTATGAGATTGTTGAACCCCAAGACCTCAATGGTTTAAAAGTAATAAGAAATAAAAATACGAAAATTTTAAAAAATAGTTATCCATGGATTCAAGAAATAATTATCAGTAAAAAAGATTTTAATGACCATAATTCAATTTTAAGGGTAATAGGAAAAGTTTCTCATAAGTATAATGACCCTTCCTTAGGCTGTGCTAATCCTCGAATGGCATCCCCAGTTTATGTATCTACCATAAAAGTTAATGATAAATTAAAACCAATCATAACGCTCTTAAACTCTTCCTTTCCTAAAGAATATCCCAAATTGGATTTAAAAAGACACAGACAATTTATTAGGGAGTTGGTAATATGAATAATTTTACAGAAAAACTTAAAGCATTTCTCCATGACCCGATCGATAAATGCTTGGATATTCCAATGCATATTTATAGAGCCAAAAGATATGCTGAAGCACTTAATATCAGTGGAGTAGAAGAAGCAGAAGGCCCTGACCATATTGCCTCCTGCATGGAAAGAAGTCTGCTTCCAAAAGAAAAACTATTTCAAGAGTTTAACCAGATCAAGCATCCACTTTCCAAAGGGGAGATCCAAATTAGCGAAGACCTTAAAAAAAGTGAAATTTTTGAAAAAATAAATCAAATACTTACAGAAATTGGAAGTGAAATTTCAACTTACGAAAGCCAAAAAAAATTTTTTTATCTCTGGAGAAATTTACAAGAAAGGATTTTTGAAGAAGTCGAAAATGAGGATTGGGCAAAATATTTACCTTTGTTTCCAGCAGATACTCGTATCCCCGATCATTCAATATGGGAACATTTGAAAATTGCATCTGCAATTTTTGCTTTTGATGGAATGCAAAACAACTCTCTCTTTCTTTTTACCATCGGACCAGTCCAGAGTTTTATTTCCCAAGCAAGAAAGACACAGGATTTTTATATGGGTAGTTTTATCCTATCCTTTCTTATTTTTAATGCAATGGAGGAGATTATTGATAGATATGGTCCAACAAATATAATCTACCCTGACCTTTACAAACAGCCCTTTATTGATTGGTGGATAAAGAAAAATTTTTGGTTTGAACCTGTTGGTTTTGATAAAAATTTCCTTCAAATTCCAACTATTCCAAATAGATTTGTAGCAATTCTGCCTACGAGCGATAAAAATGAGATAAGCAGACTTGCAGAAAAGATGAAGGAAGGAATTAGAAGTTTGGTAAATGAAATAAAAAACGATATTTTAAATGAGTTGAATATTAATGTTAATGAAGCAGGAGGGAAAAAGATCACTTCTCAAATTTCAGAATTTCCTGAAATTTACTGGGTTGCTTTGCCATGGAGGGTTGGAGATAGGGATGTCTTATTTGATGATCTAAAAGATTATTTTGAAGAAAGCAAAATTAAAAACTACAATGGCCTATGGAATTTTACTTTAAAAAATGGTGAATTTCCTCCTAACATAGGGCTTCTTTATGAGCTTCTCTATACAGCCCTTGAAAAATCAATGGGAGCAAGAAAAAACACAAGGGCATTTACACAATCGGCTGTTGAAGAGAAAGGTAGGAAGTGTTCGGTATGTGGAGAAAGAGATGTTATCTTCTTTAAAGAAAGCAGAAATAAAAAGAAATTCATAGGTTTTTTTGAAAAAGAGAGCGAAATAAGTAGTAAAGGAAGCATACCATTAGTTGATTTAACAGATAACTTTAATATTCCCTTAAAATATCTTACAGAGGGAGAAGGTCTTTGTGCTGTTTGTTTCATAAAGAGAACCTTTGGGGTTTATTTAGAAAAGGAGGTATCAGATGCTTTTAAGGATTTATCCTTTCCATCCACTGCAGAGGTTGCCTGTGCAGATTTTAAACAAAGAGCGGTAGAAAAGGCAAAAGAGGAGTATTGGAGTTATCAAAATAAACTAAAAAATATTTTGAATGAGAAATTGCAAAAATCTTCTCCGCTTCCTAAAATGAAACATTTGTTTGAGAGAAATAAAATAAATATCGATGGCTCACTCTTTTTTGAAGAAAATTTAAGAGAGAAGTATTTTGAAAAAGAATTTAATATTATTATTAGCACTGAAGAGATAAAAAACTTAAAAGAATTTATCAAGAATATCACAGATAAAACAGGAGAACCAAATCCTTATTATGCCATCTTACACCTTGATGGTGACAATATGGGCAGATGGCTTTCAGGAGAACTTCTTCCTGAAATTATGCAAGCCTATAATACAGAAGTTTGGGTTAAATTGCCTAATAATTTTAAAAATGAGTTAAAAGATAAACTTTCAAGAAAACTCCTTACGCCGGCAATTCATGCCTCAATTTCAACTGCTTTAAGAAATTACGCTATTGAATTTGTAAGAAAAATTGTGGAAGAAGAACACATCGGAAAACTTATTTATGCAGGTGGTGATGATGTTTTAGCGCTTGTTAATCTAAAAGATTTATTTGATGTTATGCAAAAACTGAGATGGGCTTTTTCGGGGCAGATTAAATTTGAAAATAGTGCAATTAAGGTTGATTTAGAAAACAAAACTGGTTTTGTTGAAAAAGAAAAAAGATATCTATTGACAATGGGTGCAAATGCCACCGCCTCAATGGGAGTGGTGATTGCACATTATAAAACACCTTTGCAGATAGTAATCAAAAAGGTCTTCGATATGGAAAAAGAGGCAAAAAAGGATGGTAAAGATAACTTTGCTATTTGTCTTATGAAACGCTCAGGCGAAGAAAGAGTTATGAAGTCTAAATGGAGATATGAGGACAAAAATTTAATTAAAAATCTCAAGAAGTTAGAAAAATATTTTGACGAAAGTAAGGATAAGTTTATTTCAAAAGGATTTATTCAAAAGACTGCATCTACTTTTGAAAGATTAAAAGATGAGAAGGGAAATCTTAGTATTTCAAGTGGTATTTTTTATAATCAAATTTTGCGAATCCTTCATAGGTCATATAATGGTCCTAAAGAGAGCGAAAAAGATTTTGTAAAAGAAGTGTTTAATAGGATGAAAGAATTTTTTTTGGATATTGGCGGTAATTTTAATAATTTTTTAAATTTCTGCATACTTGTTACTTTTCTCCATGGGAAAGGGGATTAAAATGTGGATTAAAATAATTCCAAACGACACATTGTTTTTCCGCTCTGCAAGACCTTTTAGCCTGGGAGATGATACTTGGGCAGACTCCGTATTTCCTCCTTATCCATCTACTATATATGGAGCATTAAGAACTTTTCTGATTTTTCAAAGAGGCTCCTTAAAAGATTTTAAAGAAAAAAGCTATCAAGACATTGGTACACCTGAAAAAAAGGGAAGTATGAAAGTTGTTGGTCCTATTTTAGGGAAAGTTAATGATATTACTTCTTTCTTTTCCGTACCTTTCGACCTTGTAAACAAGAAAGGGGATAGGGAAAATATTGCTCTTCCACTTTATATGACTAAGAAACCTGTTCTTTACTACTCTGATAATCTGATAGAAAATATATTTATTTTTAAACCTGTGGAGCAGGTAAAAGAGATTGAAGGATATTTTGATGACATTACCATAAAAGATTACCTTGAAGGTAAGACTGATGAATTAAGATACATACAAGAGAGTGAATTTTACACTGAGGAATTAAAGATTGGAATTTCAAAGGATAAAATTAGTCTTACCTCAAAAGAAGGTCATCTTTATAGAATTCCGATGCTTAGATTAAATAAAAATGATAATTTTCCAATTGGTTTTTTAATCAAGGTAGAAGACATCACACACGTTCCAGACAGAGGAATTCTTCAGGTTGGTGCAGAAGGGAAGACTGCACGCTTTGAAAAGGTTGATAGAGATTTAATGGAGAATATAAAAAATACAACCCTTAGACTAAAAGATGGAATATTTAAATTATATTTTGCAACTCCTGCAATTTTTAAAAATGGTTGGCTACCCGAATGGATAAATAAAGAAACCCTTGAAGGGGAAAAAGATGGTATAAAGATAAAACTTGTTACTGCTGCAATTGGCAAATATATAAGAATTGGTGGATGGGATTTGGCAAAAAGAAAGCCAAAACCTATGTATAAGGCTGTTCCCGCTGGAAGCGTATATTACTTCAAAGTTTTAGATGGCTCTGATGTTCAAAGAATCAAAGAAATCTTTCATTTTAAAAATATTTCAGATATTAACCCCGAAGAAGGATTTGGATTGAGTTTTGTTGGGGGTATACAATGAAAAAAGTAATCACTATGGTTGGAACTTCGATTTTTGAAAACTATTATGAGATTGATGGAGAAAGTAGTACAAAAAATTATTTTGATACT
>JACVJA010000145.1 GCA_015661035.1 Candidatus Calidifonticultor daggyaiensis
TTTTAAATGGAGTAGAAGATTATCCTGGTCAAATTATTGGGCCAATTGAAACTGTAACAAAAGACAACGTTGAAGAGATGTTTAAGATGTATTACAATGGTGCTACAATCCAGGATTATTTAGCTGGTCAATAAAATTAAGATAAGTTAAATATTTAAAGCTTTAAAACTATTAAAATTATTATTTTTAATATTTTTAAAGAAAATTAAAAATGATGGGGTTTACATTAAAGGTTTGCCCCATCATTTTTTTAGTATAAATTTAATTAAAATTTATTTAAACAAAAATATGCGTATACTTAGTACTATTTATTATGTATTACTAATAATGCACAGGTACTTGTTATACACAGATACTTGTTTCAAAGGTTTAGTTTAAAATTTTTTTTACCGTATAAACTAAAAGTGTTTTAATAATATCTGATTTCATAAATAGATGTGAGTTTTTATCGAAAAATACTTTTATATCAGAATCAAATTCTTGGTCTTTTTCTTCTAAAACAAATAGAATTGGAAACTTTTTAAATGGTAAAATAACTCCTCCAAATTTAAAATTGTTTTCTCTAACTCCGCCAAGTGAAACAATTTTATTTATAAATTCTTCACCATTATTTTCATATC
This sequence comes from Candidatus Calidifonticultor daggyaiensis, assembly GCA_015661035.1. Taxonomy (GTDB): domain Bacteria; phylum Actinomycetota; class Humimicrobiia; order Humimicrobiales; family Humimicrobiaceae; genus Calidifonticultor; species Calidifonticultor daggyaiensis. The sequence continues at coordinate 621 of JACVJA010000145.1, forward strand.
TTTTTGCCAAAGGTAAAATTACCGAAGGGATTGTAGAGGCATAAAATAAGCCATCGGGAAGTTCTCTGTAAGATATCCATAAACCACTAAGAGGTATCTTTGCAGCATTTATTAAAAAATGCAAAATTATTGAAGAGGTATAATTATCCAAAACATCATAATTTCCAACGGCATTATAAACAGCATTATAATTAGTGTTATAAACTATTTTTTCATCATATTCTTTTATTTTATATATTTTGCTATCTTTAAAACTAATTAATATTTTTTCATTAAAAAAATCTAAAATTAATATTTTTTTTGCTCCAATAACACTTGAATAAGTATAATTTGCAATATCATTAATATTCTTTTTCTTTAGCTCTTGAAATAAAGTCTCATAATTTTTGCTAAAATTATCATAGTTTTTACTATAGTTTTCATATAGAGACTTTAATTTATTTTTATTTTCATTATTAAATTTTTTATCATTATTAAAGTTTTTATTGGGCTTCTTCAATTTTTATCCCTTTATTTATTTTCTTAATTAATTAATCTTTGTATCTAACTTTTTATTATATCTTTTCACTTAATTTTTTTAGTTTTACATATATTAACATTAGCATTATTTAATTTACAAGTTTAATGATAATATAATTTTAGTATATTTCTATATAAAAAATCTTTAAAAATCTTTAAAATCTAAATAAAAAATTAGTATCTATTCCTACTTGTACCTATATTAAAAATCTATAAAACTCTTGAATACGGTTTTGTAATAATATAATATAAAGTATATTAGTGGCAAAAGTTTCAAGTAAGAAAACTAAGAGAAATACTTTAAGTTTAAATTGTTTATAAAATTATGGCTGAAGATAAACAGTGTAAAATTAAAATTTTTCCAATAGGCAAAGAAGTTTATGCAAAAAATGGTAGTAACTTAATGCAAGTTTTATTAGATAATGGCATAGACATAGAATCAAGTTGTGGTGGTGTTGGTACGTGTGGGAGATGTAAAGTTGAAATTATAAAAGGAAATATTGAACCTGATAAAAGTAAACCATTAGGATTAAAGCTTAAAGATAAAAAAGAAAAAAATTTAGCACTTTCTTGTTTAAGTAAAATTTCGGGTGATTTGGAAATTTATATATTTCCAACTTTGAAAAAGAAAGCAAAAATAGAGGGAGATTTATTTAAATTTAAAAAAGATTCTTTTTACTCAAGTGCAGAGTTACAAAAAATTTTTAAAAGTAATTTAGATTATTGGATTTTAAAGAAGAAAGTTACAATTGAAAAACCAACAATTTTATATAGTACTAGTGATACTTATAGGTTAATTAAAAGCATCAAAGATGAAATTGGAATCGACAATATTAATATTCCTCTGAAAATTATAAAAAAAATACCACAATTAATACGTGAAAGCGATTGGGAAGTATATGTAACTATTGATAAAAATACTAATACTTTATTAAACATACAAAGTTTAAAGGAAAGTGAGAAAATATACGGTGTTGCTGTTGATGTAGGCACTACTACTGTAGTTGTTTACTTAATTGACTTAACTAATGGAAATATTTTATTGTCTACATCTGATTATAATCCGCAAATCAAATATGGTGAAGATATAATAAATCGTATTGTTTACTCAACTAAAAATGATGGACTTGAAGTTTTAAGAAAAGTTATAACACAAATGGTTAACTCTTTAACTCTTACACTGACAAAAAAAGCAGATATTAATACAGAAGATGTTGCAGTTTTTATGATTTCTGGGAACTCTACAATGATGCACTTATTTTTTGGTGTATTACCAAAATATATAAGGGAAGAGCCATATGTCACTACTGCAAATGATTTTGGTATTAATTCTGCAAAAGAAGTTGGGCTTTTCTCGTTTGAAAATGCTGTTGTTTATTGTATAGAAGGAGTTGCAAGCTATTTAGGAGGAGATATAGTTTCAGGTCTTTTAACAATCAATATATTAAAGAGAAAAAAGAATTGTCTTTTTATTGACTTAGGAACTAATGGAGAGCTTGTAGTAGGCAATAAAGATTGGTTAATTGGATGTGCTTGTTCTGCTGGTCCTGCTTTTGAGGGTGGCGGAGTAGACTGCGGTGTTAGGGCTATTGAAGGTGCCATTGAAAAAGTTGATATAGACGGCAAAACTTTTAAATGTAAATATAAATCCATTGGCAATACTAAGCCAATTGGAATTTGTGGGTCAGGTTTAATTGACTTATTAGGTGATATGTATTTAAAAGGAATAATTGACAGAAAAGGAAAGTTTAACAAGGACTTAAGAAATCCTTTTTTAAGGACTGTAGGCGATGAATACCGCTACATAATTGCAGAAAAGGATGAAAGCGGTACTAATAGTGAGATTTATATAAATGAAGTAGATATAAGTAATCTAATTAGGGCTAAAGCTGCAGTTTATTCAGGGATAAAAACTTTGCTTGAAGAATTGGATTTAAAAGTAAGCGATATTGATAAAATTTTTATAGCTGGAGGCTTGGGTAAAAATTTAAATGTTGTAAATGCTATAGTTATAGGTATGCTTCCTGACATAAGCGTGAAAAAGTATATGTTTTTAGGAAATACATCAATTACTGGGGCTTATCTTAGCTTGACTTCTTATAAAAATTTTAAATTAATAACCAAGATTGCAAGTAAAATTACTTACTTAGAATTAAGTATAAATATGAAGTTTATGGATAGATATATTGCAGGCTTGTTTTTGCCTTATACTGATGTTAAAGATTTTCCAACAGTTGAAAAACTTCTTATTTCTATATAAAAATTTTTTAAAAAGGCATTTTAGATAACTTGCTTAAAATTGTTTATTTAGGAATTAACTTTAAAATTTTAGTTAGGAATTTATAAAAAATGAGCATAAAAATAGCAGTTGCAGGCAAAGGTGGTACAGGAAAAACAACTATTTGTTCCTTAATAGTAAGAATTTTAATTGAACAGAAGAATAAAACTGTTCTTGCATTAGATGCTGACCCCAACTCAAATTTAAATGAATTACTAGGTGTTAAAATTAATGGGACAATTGGCCAACTTGTTGAAGAGTTTAAAAAAAATGGTGGAATAATATCTTCTGGATTATTTAAAGATCAAATTGTACAGATGGATATTCATAAGATAATAACAGAAGGTAAGGGCTTTGACCTTTTGGTGATGGGAAGAGGAGAAGGACCGGGATGTTATTGTGCAGCAAATAATTTATTTAAAAAATATATTGATTTACTTCAAGAAAATTATTCTTATGTTGTTATGGATAATGAAGCCGGGATGGAGCATTTAAGCAGAAAAACAACTAACAGTGTTGATTATCTTTTAATTATAACAGATCCTACACCAAGAGGAATAATGTCAGCTTATAGAATAAAGCAACTTGTAGAGGATTTAAATATAAAAACAAAAAAATCTTATCTGATTATTAATAGATTAGAAAATAAATTAACAAAAAAATATATAATGGAATTAACTAACAATAAAAGTTTAGGCAATTTGGATCAAGAAATTAATTCTATAGATAAGCGGTTAATTGAAAGTATCAATAATTATAACTTAACACTTGCGGGTGTTGTTAACAATGATGAAACGCTTCTACATTTAGAACTAAATGGAAATAATATTTTTAATTTGGACGATAAAGCTGTTTCATTAAACCAAGTTAAAATAATTTTAAAAAGATTAAATTTAATTTGAAAAATTTTATAAAAATATATTATTTTTTTAAAAAAAAATGGTAAAATAAAAGTAATGTAATTTTTGTTACAAATTTGTTACTAAGTTTATTCTGGTAACTAAATTTTTTAAACTTTAAGAATTTGTAGTTATAATTATACTCTTGAAATTTTTAAAATTTGATTGGAGGAAATAAATGAGCTTTTCTGAACCTAAAGAAAATTACAATGGTAAAATTAATACTGTTGTTTTAGGTAAAGATAAAAGTGAGCTTCATGTTGGTGGGGAAACTGCTTTACCTTTTTGTGTATTTGAGGGAGAGATAAAAAATCCCCCGATTATTGCAATGGATGTTTATGATGTAATCCCAAAACATTGGCCAAACTATTTACTTCAGTACTATAAGGATGTTTTAGATGACCCAGTAAAATTTGCAAATAAGTGTATTAATGAATATGGTGCCGATGCAATTTGTTTTCATATCACAGGTGTTAATCCAGATATTAATACATTGACATATGAACAAGCAGCTGAATATACAAGCAAGCTTAGGCAATCTATATTAAAGCCATTGATTGTTTATCCAGAGGCTCCACTAGAAATTGTTGCAGAAGTTATGAAGAAAGTTTCTGAGATAAATGCAGAAAGCAACATACTTTTAGGTTGGGTTGAAGAAGATAATTACAAAACACTTGCAGCTTCAGCAATCGGCTATAAAAATAATGTAATATCTTTAAATCCATTGGATGTAAATATTGCAAAACAATTAAATATATTATTAACACAATTAGGAG
>JACVJA010000146.1 GCA_015661035.1 Candidatus Calidifonticultor daggyaiensis
ATAATTTTTTAAAAAAGGTTTAGTATTAAATTCTTTTATATAAACTTCTGGCAAGTCTTTGTCATTATAAATATTTGTTTGTGCTGAGAAAACTTTTCTTTCTAACGTATCTAAATTTGTAATACTTAAAATGGTACTTAAATAATTACCTTTTTTTTGAATAATTTTTATTTTCTTTAAAACAATTTGACAATTAAAAAAAATGCAATTTTGGAATTTTTTAATTAAATCCTTTTTACTGCTGGCATTAAAATTTTTTATAAAATTATTTTTGCTAAAATTATCATTATGATAATTTTTATTAAATTCATTGTCGTTTTTATAGTTATTTAAGTTTATATTTAAATTTGACTCTTTTTGAAGTTTATTTTTAGGATAATTAGCATAATTTTTATAATAATTATTACTATCATTATAAAATAAATAATTTAAGTAGTTTAAGTAATTTATAATTTCAAATATAAAATGTGCAGTTATTTTTTCTAAATTAATATAACTTGTTTTAACATACTTATTAAAAATATCTTTGCCAGAGCCAAATTCCTCAATATTACTTTTTGCTTGACTTAGTATTTTCAAAAATTCAGTTTCTATTGAGCTTTCTGTAATTTTGTTAGTATAAATATTTTCTTTATTATTGTTACGTTCTTGAGTGCTAGAACTTGAGTTTATAATTTCATCTAAAAGTTGTATTGCTTTAAAGCTAAACTGCAAATTTTGAATAGGTTCTATTCTTGAAATATCATCAAAAAACCAACCATCGCTTGACTGCATAAAGAGTATATTTTTATACATTTCTAAAATTTTATAAATTTTTTTTATTTTAATTAAATTTGAATAGTTTATTAGATTAAAATTATTAATACCTTTTAAATTAGAAATATTATCTAAATTAGCAATGAAAATATTATTTAAAAAAGGCAAATTAAAAGTTTTTCTTTTAATTATTTTTTTATTTGAATTTTTTATATAATTTAGATTTATAAGATTTTCTAATATTATATTAATAATATTATTCCTTCCAGTATTATTCTTACTGTTATTTTGGTTGCTTAATTCTAGTTTTAAATTAATAATTTTAATGTAGTTTTTTAGCAATTCCTGCAGGTTGAAATTTAATATTCGGTATTGGTTGTTGGTAGCTTTAATTTTACTTGTTGTATTTGCTGTTTCTGATTTTAAAATTTGTAGGTTTTGGTCTTCTTTTTGAATTTCTTTTAATAATAAATTTTCAGCTATATTTGATAAAAAATTAATTGCATCCCTTAAAGGTTTTCTCCATTTTTGATTAAATCCTATATTTGAAGGGGTTCCGGTTGAACACCCACAGTTATCCATCCACCTTGAAACCCCATGTGCGCAACTCCATGAAGAATTTTCAATTATTTCAACCTCATGTGTTGGCTTAAATTTTTCTAAATAATTACTAAATATTGTTATTTTTAAGTTTGGTTTTAAGTCAGAAGATTTTAGATAAAAAGTTTGTTTGTCAAAATTCTTAATTTTATCAACTGCAAAAGCCAAAGCCATATCACCAAATTTATGATGATGACCAAAAGTTTCACCATCAGTTGCAATAGTAATAATTTCGGGTAAATCTTGCTTTACACTTGGAGCATCAATTAATGTCTTTAAAAAGATTTCACCGTTTTCAAGTAATGTCCCAAATGATACTCTGTTTGAGATGTCATTATCATAAAAGAAAATATAAATATTTTTATTATTTGGAAGTCTGCAAAGGTAAGGCATTCTAGTGTTAATTTTGCCGCCACTTACATCAATCCAATTATATTCTGCTTTTGAGTCTTTAGAATCTGAAATAAAAAAGTTTGATGTATCCAAACTATTAGATAATTCATTAGATACTATATTATAATCTTCTTTCTCTGAATTTACCGTAATTAGTTTATCTTTTTTAATTTTTCTTACTCTTTTTGCCTGATTTGGAGATAAAATTGTAAATTTAATTCCATAATCAGCCAATATCTCTAATGTTTTATAATCCACTGCACATTCTGCGAGCCACATACCTTGAGGTTTTCTGCCAAAGTGATACTCAAAATCATAAATTGCCCAATAAACTTGAACATGTTTAGCAACGTCACTTGCAAGGGGCATAATAACGTGATTGTAAACTTGAGCAATTGCACTGCCGTGTCCATCAAAATTTTGCTGGCTTTTTTTATCAGCCTCTATTATTTTTTGATATGTATATTGGTCATGTTTTTTTATCCACCATAAGATAGTTGGGCCAAAATTAAAGCTTATATTTTCATAATTATTGCAAATTTTAATTATTTTTCCTTCTTGGTTTAATATGTGAGCACCTGTATTTGCTCTATAGCATTCAATGTTTACTTTTTCATTCCAATCATGATAAGGATATGCTTCTGGAATTAAGTCTATATAATTTGTCCAGGGATTTGTTCTAATTGGCTGATAAAAATGCCCATGTATGCAAACATATCTAGCATTTTGTCCTAAATTTTGTTCTGTATTTTTCTTGTCATTTTGTGCTGTAGTTATATCTTTATTTATATTTATATTTTGTTCTTGCATTTGTTCTTTTTTATCTTAGTTTTTCTTTTATAACATAAAATTTTAAAATTATTTTAAAATTAGAATTTATAATAAAGTCTAATATTTAGTCAGTTCTTCCTGAATAATTCATCCTTTATTAAAAATTATTATTTTTTAAACACAATTATTTTTAACTTTTAAATTATTAGCCAATTATTCAACAAGAGCTAATTAATAACGGATTAAAAATGGTTAATGTTTTAATAATTAATATTGTAAATTTTAATATCTTTTATATTTTTACATTTTTAATCAATTTGTTTTTTTAAATAAATTGCTGCTAAGGGTGGTAATGTTAATCTTAAAGAATATTCTCTATTGTGCATTGGTTTTTTTTGAGCGATAACTTTTCCAAAATTACCATGTCCGCTTCCGCCATAATATTGTGAATCGCTGTTAAAAATTTCCATCCATTCTCCGCCAAATGGTACCCCAACTCTATAATGATATCTAGGAGTAGGTGTAAAATTTAAGCAAACTAAAATAATCTCTTGTTTAAATAAATCATGTTCCCCCAATTCATGATTATTTTTATTTTGTATATTTATTTGTTGAATTTTTTCTATGTCTTTTATACCAACTCCTTTTTTATTTATTGTAGCTTTTAAAAGATTGAGTTTGAAAATTTTTGATTTTCTTAAAAAGAAAAGTGTGCTTTGAGTGGCATCTTCATAATTTATCCATTCAAAACTTTCGCTGTTAAATTCATCTTCATAGAAGGCTTTGTAATTTTTATATAAATTATTTAAGTCTATTATTAGTTTTTTTATTCCTTGGTTAAATTCATTATTTAAATCTTCCCAGCAAAGCTCTCTTTCATGATCCCATTCGCTATATTGGGCAAACTCTGCTCCCATAAATAAAAGTTTTTTACCAGGAAATGCAAACATGTATGAATATAAAAGCCTTAAATTTGCAAATTTTTGCCATATATCTCCAGGCATTTTTTCAATTAAAGATTTTTTACCGTATACAACTTCATCATGTGATAACGGCAAGACATAGTTTTCAGAAAAAGCATACCAGAATGTAAATGTTAAATCATTATGGTGATGCTTTCTATAAATTGGGTCTTTTGAAAAATATTTTAAAGTATCATGCATCCAACCCATATTCCATTTCATCCCAAAGCCAAGACCGCCTAAGTAAACTGGTCTTGAAACTGCAGGCCAAGCCGTTGACTCTTCTGCAATTGTTTGAACATCAGGAAAATTTGCATAGATTGTTTCATTTAACTTTTTTATAAAATCTATTGCTTCCAAATTCTCCCTTCCACCATATTTATTTGGAATCCATTCACCTTCCTTTCTTGAATAATCAAGGTAAAGCATAGATGCTACTGCATCAATTCTTAATCCATCAATATGGTATTTTTCAAGCCAAAACATTGCACTGCTTATTAAAAATTCACAAACTTCATTCCTTGAATAGTTAAAGATTAAGCTTTTCCAATCCGGGTGAAAACCTTTTTTTGGGTCTTGGTGCTCATATAATTGTGTACCATCAAAAAAAGCCAATCCATGTGCATCATTAGGAAAATGTGATGGTACCCAGTCAAGTATTACTCCGATATTATTTTGATGTAGTATATCTATTAATTTCATTAAATCTTGTGGTGTGCCATATCTTGATGTTGGTGCAAAATAACCGGTTATTTGGTAACCCCATGAGCCATAAAATGGATGTTCCATCAAAGGCATAAATTCAACATGGGTAAAACCTAATTCTTTAACGTGGTTTACTAGCATTTGGGCTATTTCTTCGTATGAATAAAAATCATTATCTAAAATTTTATTATTTTCATAATCATCATTATTATAATTATTATTATCTTTATTAAAATTATTATCAGCATTATTATTGTTGTCATTATTGTTATTGTTGTTGCTGATGTTGCTTTTATTGTTGATATTATTAAAATTGAGATTAAAATTGGTATTAAAGTTAGTATTATTTAGGGAGAGATTTAGTGAAAGAGTTTTATTGGTTTTTTTCTTTTTTCGCAAAAATGAACCAAGATGTACTTCATATATTGATAAAGGACTTGTAAGACTATTAAATTTTGCCCTATTATTTAACCATTGCTCATCGTTCCAGGTATAATTTAAATCCCAAACAATAGATGCAGTCTTTGGCGGAACTTCACAATAAAAAGCTACTGGATCACTTTTAAAGGCAGAAAAATTATTGTACTTTGATTTAATATAAAATTTGTATAATGTGCCTCTTTTTAAATTAGGGATAAATCCTTCCCAAATGCCAGAACCATCCCATCTAACCCCTAAAGGGTTTGAGCTAGTGTTCCAATTATTAAAATCTCCAACTACAGAAACATATTCTGCGTTAGGAGCCCAAACAGCAAAAAAAACACCATCTTCAACTAAGTGTGCTCCAAGCTTTTCATAAATTTTAGAATGGTTACCGCCTTTAAAAAGGTATATATCATAATCAGTAATAAGGCTTTTATTATTAAATTTATTTATATTGTTTATATTCTTGCTTGAATTTTCC
>JACVJA010000147.1 GCA_015661035.1 Candidatus Calidifonticultor daggyaiensis
GCAACAAATCCAACTTTTTTTTCTGACATAGTTAAAACCCCTCTTTTAAATTTTTTTAATGCAAATTAATCCAAAAAAACAATATATTTATATTAAATATTTAATATGCTTCAATTAAAAGTTGACATCTCTTTAGACCTTTCTTTTAAATTCTTAAAATTTAATTTAATTATTCAATGAAAATTAAAAAACCAAATAATAACAAAAAGAGATTAAAATAATTTAAAGCATTAAAAATAAAAAATAAAAGATTTAACTACGCCCACCACATTTCACCAACATTTTCATATAATAAAACACCTTTTAAGAATGATATTGCTTTGTTTAGACCTTCTGTTGCTGACATTAAAGGGTCTTCATGTTCAATACTTATGACACCATCATAACCTACAAGCCTTAAAGCTGATACAAATTCATTCCAAAATTCATAGCTATGGCCATATCCTACAGTTCTAAATGTCCATGCACGTTTCGCTATTTCACTGTAATGCTTCCAATCATTTACACCCCTAAACCTAACTACATTTTCATCAACACGACTATCTTTTGCGTGAACATGAACAATAGCTTTACCTAAACATTTTATACTTGTAATTGGATCAATACCCTGCCAGAATAAATGGCTTGGATCAAAATTGCAGCAAATCTGTTCACCAACAGCTTCTCTTAGCTTTAACAATGCTTCAGTGTTATAAACAACATCCCCCGGATGCATCTCTAATGCTACAACTATACCAGCTTTTTTTAATTTTTTTGCCATTTCTGACCAAAATGGAATTACTTTCTTTTCCCACTGCCAGTTAACCATTTCAATAAAATAAGTTGGCCATGGGCAAGTTATCCAATTTGGTTCTTTTGCATCTTCGCTACCACCTGGACAACCAGCAAAACCATTTATAATCTTAACACCAATTTTAGATGCAAGTTCAATTGTTGCTTCAAAATCATCTATGTGCTCTTGAGCAATTTTTTTGTCTGGGTGAAGCATATTTCCGTGACATGCAAAAGCTGAAATTTCAAGCTCATTATCTTTAGCAGTTTTAACCCATTTATCTAAAGCATTTTTATCCTTTAATAATTCCTGTGGGTTACAATGAATCTTGCCAACAAAGCCCCCGCTACCTGGCTCAATAGTTTTAAGACCAGCCTGACTTGCAGCCTTACAAGCATCTTCCCAATTTTTGTCACCAAAAACATTAGCCATTACTCCTAATTTCATAAATCCCTCCCAAACTTTTATTTATAATGTTTAATATTGCTTTATTTAAATTTCATTTTAAAAACTTTCAAAACTATTTTATGTGAGTAACAAAAGTATAACCTGCTGCACCAGTAAGAAGTATTGGAAAACCATATTGGTAAAGTGAAAACCATATAGGCTGGCACAAAGCAAAAATACCAAAGAGCATAATCCACATAAATATAGGTTCTAAATTTTTTTGTTTAAATTTACCAGCCTTCCACATAGAAAGGCCAAGTATTAAACAAAAAACAACAGCAATAATTAATGAAAGCCATCTCATATTAATCCCTACTTTCTAATTGCTCCAAAAGTAATCCCTCTAACAAGGTTTTTCCTTAAAAGAACCGTAAATATCAAAGCTGGAATAATAAATAATACTGCTCCTGCTGCTGCAGCTGCCCAGTCATAGCCTAGTACTCCCATTTGATATGGTAGCCATGGTGGTATTGTTTGAGCCCTACTTTTAGTCATAATAAAGGCAAAGCCAAATTCATTCCATGAAAATATAAAGCAAAATACTGCAGTAGCGGCAATACCCGTCATCGACTGAGGAATAATAATTCTCCAAAATGTTTGGAATCTTGTATAACCATCAACCATAGCAGCTTCTTCATATTCTACAGGTATTTCATCAATAAAACCCTTTAATACCCATACTGCAAATGATAAATTAAAAGCTGTGTATAAAATAATGAGACCAAGCTGGTTATCTGCTAGTCCAAGTTTTCTAAACATTAAAAAAACAGGAATTAGAACAACCACTGCTGGAAGCATTCTAGTAGCTAAAATAAAGAATAATAAATCATTTTTACCTTTAATATTAAAGCGCGAGAATGCGTAAGCAGAAAAAGTTGCTAAAATTATTGTAAATGCTGTACTTATAAGTGTAACGATTAAACTATTTGCAAATCTGGAGGGAAAATCCCCAATCCTAACTATTTCTTCGTTTGTCTCGTAATAGACTATTTTTTGATACCAAGTCATGTTATCAATTTGTTCTTGAGTAAGTTTTGTACCTGGTGGAAATACAGTTCTAGCTGTAAATATTCTAATGTAAGGAGCAATTGACGGTTTAAAAAATACTCTAGGAGGCCACTCTTTTATTAACGTCCATGGCTTAAATGAAGTATCAATTACAAAAAGAAGTGGCACTAAATAAATAAATGTAAAAATACATATTAAAATAATAACAATTATTCTAACTATACTAACTCTCTTCTTATTAACAGCAGACATAAGCTTATCCTTTCGAGTTATTTACTGTTTAGCTTTGTTAAGATATTTAATAAAAATATTGGTTATTGCAATAATCATAACAAGAACAATATAGCCTAGTGCAGAACCAATACCGGTTTTCCAAGTAACAAAAGCTGTATCATATAAGTGAATAGACAACAATTGAGGAGCGGTTGCTCCTCTGCCCGAAATACCCATTGCAATATCAAAAACTTTAAATGCTTCCATAGTTCTAAAAATTAACGCAACTAAAAGCAAAGGCCAAACCATTGGTAATGTAATTCTAGTAAATTTGTGCCACCATGATGCCCTATCTACCTCTGCAGCTTCATAGAGATATTGCGGAATTGCCCCAAGTCCTGCTAATGCTAAAAGCATTACAAATGGAGTCCACATCCAAATATCAGCAATTACTGCAGCATATAAGTTATATCTGGTATCAGTAGCCCAATCAATTTTTCCAAGTCCAAGTAAATAATTAAACATACCCCAGTTTGGGTCATAAAAAAGCTTCCACATAAGTCCTACAATAACAGGGGACATTGTCATTGGCAGAACTAATAAAGTTGTAATAATTTCCCTGCCCCTAAATTTAATTTGAAGCAACAGTGCAAGTCCAAAACCTAAAAGCATCTCACCACCAACTGACAAAACTACATATTTTGCAGTGGTTATAAATTTTTCCCATATTGCTTGATCGGTTAAAAGCTTAATATATTGTCCAATTCCTAAAAATCTTGGATTCTTTCCCCATACTAGTGGAAATTTTGCTGTAAAATTTGAAAAGCTTAAAACTAATGACCAAAAAAGCGGAAAAATATTAATAACAACTAATAAAATAATAGTTGGTAATATGAATAATCTAATTAAGCCCTGATCACTTAAAGCTCTATATTGTATCTCAGTACTTGAAAACTCTTTTCTGCGGTTAAACATTTCTATTCCTTTTAGAATAAATTTTCAATTAATTTAGTGTTGCCCCAGTAAATGGGGCAACACAATATTTTATATAATTATTCTGTCAAATAACCTGCTTCTACAAAAATCTCAGTCCATTTATTAGCACATGCAGATAGTGCTTCTTTAGCAGTACCTTTGCTCTCAATTACATAAGGTCCAACTGTTTCACTCATAGTCTTTAACAGTTCTGCATATTCTGGTACTGCCCAGAAATCCTTAAATATTTCCATTGATTTTGCAAAAGCAGGATTGTATGGAGTAGCATTTAAGAACTCTTCAGAAGCTAAAGTCTCAGCATGACAAGTATATCCGCCAAGTTTTGCCCATTCCATTTGAGTTTCTGGTCTTACAAACCACTCAAGCCACATAAATGCTAAATCCTGATGTTTTGAATATGTAACAACAGATGCTGCTTGTCCACCAAGTGCTGCAAACTGTCTTGTTTTGCCATCTCTTCCAACTTGTGGCGGGCATGGGAAATATCCAGTAACATCAGCATATGGGTTTGTCTCTTTATTTGCAAGACCTGGGAAGAATGCAAAATAATTACAGCTAAAAGCAACTTTACCAGCAACAAATGCATCATTGCATTTTACAAAAAATGCATCATTGAATGCGGGCGGTGTAAATTTAAAGAGCTTATTGTAAAATTCAATACCATCAACAGACATATCACTATCAAGAATGCCCTTAACTTGATAAGTCTCATAGTCTCCCAGGTCACCACCAAATGACCATATTGCTTGCTCTGCAAACATTACCATTGAATCATAACCGTTATCGCCATAAATAGCTACACCATAAAAGTCATTTGCTGGATCATGGAAGAATTCAGCAATATCAAGCATTGCATTCCAGTCTCTAGGTACATCTAAATCATAGCCATATTTTGCTTTAAAAGCCTCTTTATTTTTAGGATCTTCAAATAAATCTTTTCTATATGCCCAACCTAAAGCATCACCTTCAACTGGAACTCCCCAATATTCGCCACTGCCTTTAGGATATTCAGCATAATACATCATTGATGCAGGTGTAAAACTTTCAGTAACACCATTATCTTTACACCATTGTGTTAAATTAACATAATGACCGCCTGTAGACATAGCACCTACATCCTGACTGTCACCAATTATAATATCCCAGGTGTCATTTTGTGCTATCATTTCAGCATTATATTTTTGTACAAATGTTTCCCATGGTATTTGCTCAACTATAACTTTAATACCAGTTTCAGCTGTAAAACCTTCTGATAGTTTTTGTAAATAATCTGCAGGAGCCCATTGAGCCCAAACTATTTTTAGAGTATCGCCACTAAGTTGAGCTGCAGTAGTTTCAGCTGCAGTAGTTTCAGCTGCAGTAGTTTCAGCTGCAGTAGTTTCAGCTGCAGTAGTTTCAGCTGCAGTTTTACAACCAGCAATTGAAAGCGTAATTACTAGTGCTACAGCCAAAACAACTGACATTATTATTGACCATGTACGTTTCATACATTCACCCCTTTACTAAAGATTTTTTTAATTGATAAATTGATTGTTCTCAATTTTTAACAATCAAGCTTTTTCTTTTTTTCATCACCTCCCTTTTTTAAATTTCTGTAGTTTTAGAATTAAATTTCTTAAATTACTAGAATTC
>JACVJA010000148.1 GCA_015661035.1 Candidatus Calidifonticultor daggyaiensis
TGGTGACAAAATTCCATCTACACTATTTTCTGCTATTGTTTCAACTGTAGCTCTTATAATATCATCCTCATTAAGACCTTTAGTATCTCTAGAAACTATCATTGAAAGAGCAAGACGAGCATCCTTTAGATTGCATGACTTAAGGCAATTATAAACTTTCATACTCTCAACCTTAAGATCTTTGATTGCAAACGATGTATATATTATAAAAGCTGAAAAAATAAAGCCAAAAAAAGCCAAGTTTATTCTAAAATTATCATTTAAAAATACATCTATATTACTTAACATTTCTATATTTATCATTCCAATATTTGCAAATGCTGGCTTTATAGCAATTAAAATGAAAGGAAGGGTAAAAAGCGCTGCTGCTACAGAAGAAACAAAAATAACAATAAATGCAAAGAGAAATCCTGCAAGCTTTTTATTTATATTCCATTTTATTATTAATTTTTCAAGCCTCTTTGCAAACCAACCTATTAGTCTGACAGGGTGAGGAAACCACTGAGGATCACCAAAAATAAGGTCTGCAACAAATCCAACAAGAACAATTAAAGGAAGAACAAAAAGCATTTATGACCATTTCTTTATAAACATACATATACTTAATAAAAATAATACTTTTATAACTAGTTATTAAGATTAAGTCCTATAACGATATTTTAATAATATTTAAGCTGTTTTTAAATAACAAAAGTAATTTTCTTTTAAATAAATACAAATAAAGAAGGTTATTTAAAATTATGAAATATTAGAAAAAAAAATTAATGCAAGTCAATTATAAAATAGAATAAAAGATTAAAAAAATTAAAAAAGATTATAAATAAAAATTTAAAAAAAGTCTTTTATATATTTATTTACATATTTAATCTATAAAATTTAAATTAATTAACACTGCCTCAGGCTGACAGTAAAATCTAAAAGGCGAATATCTTCCTTCGCTTAAGCCCCTAGAAATAAACAAGACAAAGTTTTTAAAATAAAAAAGACCACTTGCATATCTTCTTTTTATATTTGAACCAGTAATAATTGCTCCTAATAACGGAAGTCTTACTTGTCCTCCATGGGTGTGTCCACTTAAAATAATATCTGCACCATAATTTGACGCCTCGCTAATAACCTGCTGGTCTGGTGTATGTGTTAAACAAATAATAAGCTTTCCTTTTTGATTTAAAACATGTAATTTTTCTTTTTTTTCTTGAAATCTTATTCTTCTATTAATCTTTAAATTTTTGTTTTCTTGTTCTTTTTTCTGATAGTTTTTGCTTTCAAGTTTTTCTTCGAATGCTTTTTTAACATCAGCTTTTTCAATTACAGCATCATCAATTCCTACAATTTCAATACAATCTAAAAATTTGTTTATACTAATTGCATCTTCATTATTAATTAATTCCAAATTACTTGCATCGCTAATATCTGAATCTTTTAATGTGATTTTTACCATTTTGTTAAGCAGAACTTTTATACCAATGGAGTCAAGCTCTTTTACAAGTAAATCAACATTATTTGCCTTTTTATAACTTCTTTTCCTTTTAAACATATTTCTTATAAATTCAATTACAGCTTTATTATAATAATCATGCACTCCTAACACAGCAAATTTACCTATTCTTGCCCTTAGTTTTTTAAGCATATCTTTTAAGTAAGGTATGTTGTCATTTTTTTCGACTAAATCTCCTGTTAAAACTAAAATATCTGGATTTAATAAAGACAAGCTTTTTATAAAATTAAAAAGCGCATTTCCTTTTTTATCTTTTCTTAAATGAAAATCAGATAAGTGAAGTATAGACAAGGAAGAAATGATGCTGTTAAAGTCATTATTTACGCTATCAGCATTAATGATACTTTCTCTATTATTGTTATCTTCTCTGTAACTTTTACTATCGAGATTATGGTTTTGAAAATTATTAACATTATTATTTCTTATATTTATATTAATTTTAGAAAGTTTAAAATTAAATGGTTCAAATCTGAATGCATACCAATACAATAAATAAAGTATTGTAGCTATTAAAAATATAAGAAAAGCCCAAAAGAAAAGCTCCACCATGCTAATTTTTAAAAAAATATTACCCATATATTTTCATATTTTTTACAAAACTAAAAACTTAATCTTAACTAAAATCTAAACATTTTATTCTTTTTAAACATCGGTAGATTATATAAAATATAAAAATAAGTCAATGGAAAAAAGTGGAGCAAATATCTATCAGCTGACCACTTAAATTCTTCTATGAAAATAAAGGAAAAATATAATGACATAAAACCAAATAATATAAATACAAAAAACACCCAATTAAATTTAATAAAATTTCTTTTTATATTTATAAAAAATAATACAAGCAAAACAAACCAAGATATCCCATAAAAAGATCCTACAAAAGCTCTAGTTGAATCATTAAAAGAATAAAATAACTCAAATATAATAGTCTTTATACTATTAATATTAAGCATTCTAAATCCAAATAAATCAGTAAATTTATTACTTAAAAAACCTTGGATAAAAAATTTCTGCCACTCTAAACTAATAAATGGAATTGATAGTTTTTGTTTTAAAATCTGCCATGGAATCACTACAATTATTAATAAAAATATAGAAGTAAGTATTGGCAAAATAAAATAAGTTTTATAAAACAACATACACTTTTTAAATTTAAGCAGTGTCATTGAATGTTTTTTAATTTTCATATTCTTGTAATAAGAGCTTTTATAAACAGACTCTTTAAATGCAAGGTTTTTATAGATTTTTTTATAATTAAATATAGCAAGCAAAGCTGTTATTAAAATAAATAAAATAGAAAAAAACAACCCCTCTGTCCTTATTTGGGATAATATTGCAAAAAAAATACTTGATAAAAAAAGGTAGTTTACTTGAAAACCCAAATTTAATTTAAAATTTAAATGGGATTTAGGCACTAAGTTTAGTTTTTGCCTTAAAGATTTAAAATACTCAGGCCAATATTCTAAATTAAACCATTTTTTTATAAACATATAAAGAAACCAAACAGCTAAAAGCAGTATAAGGCTAAAAAGTAAGTTTGTATATTCAATATATCCATGATCAATTACTATTGGAAGGGATGATAAGCAAAATGCAAAAATTATCGAATAAAGCTTATTATATCTTTTATTAAATAAGTAAAAGATAATATAAATCAAGCAAATATAAAAAACAGGAAAAATTACTTTTACTGCTGTTTCATTTATATTACCAATCCACAAATAAAGCCATGTTTGAGCAAGCGGCAAATAAAGAGGGTAAGAATAATGTGAAAAATCATAATTATGGTTTAAAAAAAATGCATAAATATTACTGTCTATAAAAAAAGCTTTTCCTTTTAAGCTCCAGCAGGAAATTGCATCCCAAAACCTTATAGGGAATAAAAAAGTAAAAAACAAAACAACTAAAAAATTAAAAAAAATTAATGCTGTAAAAATAAGAAACAAAACTTTCTGAATTTTTTTTAATACCAATTGTCTTCTTTTCTTGTCATCATTTAAATTCTTATCCTTAAAATCTAAATTTTGTTGGAAATTTAAATTGTTTTTCTTTTTTTCTTTTCTTAAAACACACAGCTCTTTAAAAATTATAAAAATAAAAATAATTAAAAAAAACACAAAAAAAATTACAGTTTTTAAAAAACTAAAATTAATTTTTATTAGCGATAAAAAAATTAAATAAGCATTTGTTGCCCAAATTCCTATAAATAGACTTAAAATTAATGTAAAAATTCTATTTTCTATACCCTGCAAACAAAAAAACCTCTCATGATAAAAAGATGTATGATTATCAGAAATATAGTCATAAGAAGTATTCCCTCGATAATAAAAATTTTTTGTTGTCTTTGTTGGTCGAATTTGCTGATTAGGCATTACAGCTTTTTGGTTATGTATTACCGCTTTTATTCTTTTAGCAACAGCACTTGAAAATAAATTTATTAAATATACTAAAACAAAGCCAATAACTATAAATGATAAAATCCCTAATAGAGTTCTTATAACTGTCATTTTAAATTATTATTTATTCTTTCAGTTTAATATTTAATACTGATATGGTCCAAGCACTTATATTTTTATATTTATTGTAATATCCATCATTACTATCACTATACACATTAATAATTAATTAATATCAGTTAATAATACTTTATTAACCCTTAAATAAAAAAATTTTATTTATTTTTATAAGCACTTACATTATTATATAAACAATATTATTATAAACATTATTTTTATTAACTTAAACAAATAGGCAATATAGTAATAATTGGGTTTTAATAATTAGGTCTTTTTTGTTTGTTATGATTAAAGTAAAATAAATCTTGCTATAGCAAAATCACCCTAACTAAAATTAAGACTCATTGATTAGTTAATTAATAATTATTTAATAAATTAAACAGAAAGGCAAAAATGAAAAAAATAAAAGCTGTCCTAGTTTTCTCTTGTGTATTTTTAGTATTATCTTTAAGCGCTTTTTCTTTTACAGGCTGCGGAAAAGTTGCACAGTTTTCAGACCCTATAATTGAAAACATTCTTATTTCAATGAATAAAGCAGATTATGCAGGTTTTTCAAAAGATTTTGATAATACAATGAAACAAGAGTTAAATGAACAAAATTTTAATGATTTTCTTGCACAAGTTAATGGAGTAATTGGAAATTATAAAGAAGGCTCAAAGAAGATTGTTGGAGTTAGTGTAAACAATGATTTAACAACTGCTACTTATACCGCTGATTTTGAAAAGGCTGAAGATATAAGCGTTGAAGTTACATATAAAAAAATAGATGGGGTTATGAAAGTAGTAGGGCTCTGGTTTAAATAATTATTGATTTTTTTTATTGATTTTTTGTTGAATTTTTTTTTGCAATATTGTATATAAAAGACATGGTCTTAGTAATAGGAGCAACAAGCTTTATTGGACCTTGGGTAGTAAAAAAATTAATTGAAAATAACTTATTTGTTAGATGTCTTGTTAGAACAGACAGTAATACTGAAAAGTTAAAATCAGAGGTATTTTCATATTTAAAAAACATTCCTTATCTTGATAATCTGGAAAAAAGGCT
>JACVJA010000149.1 GCA_015661035.1 Candidatus Calidifonticultor daggyaiensis
AGATTTAATTTATAAAGCTTGCAGTATAGGTTTTGACTGCATATCACTAACTGATAAATATGCAATGTATGGCGCAGTTCAGTTTTACAAACTTGCCAAAGAAAGCAAAATAAAACCAATAATAGGATCAGAAATTTGTATTTTACAAAACAATATTTTTTCCCATCTAATCCTTCTTGTTAAAAATAAGACTGGTTATCAAAATCTATGCCAACTTATAACTAAATCTAATTTTAACTTAATGATTTTAAAAGAAAGTCAAAAGACTCAAAATACTAAAAAACAAGCTGCTGCTATCTGTATCCCATTTATAACTTTAAAAGATTTGGAAAATTTTTGTGAAGGACTTATTGCTTTAAGCTGTTGTAGTAAGGGAATGATTTATAAGTTTATCCAGAATAAAGAATTTGAAAAAGCTAAAATGTTTTTAAAAAAGATGCAGTCCTTATTTTACAAAGATTTTTATATTGAACTTCAAAGATATAAGAATAAAGACACAACAAAAGAGGTCATCTTTGAAACAATAAAAAACTTTGCTTTAAGATTTAAAATCCCTGTAGTTGCAGTAAATGATGTTCACTACTTAACCTGCAAGGATTACAATACCTACAAATACCTTGCAAATTTAAAACTTATGAGTACAAAATATGATCCAACATTTGAGATAATAAAAAGTAATGAACATTATCTTAAATCTAAGCAAGAAATAGAAAAATTATTTTTAGACATTCCTCAAGCAATTATTAATACCTGCAGAATTGCAGATAAATGCTGCTTTGACTTTGATATAGGTACACCAAAAATTCCAAAGTTTAAACTGCCTGAAAATAAAGACCCAGATGATTATTTAAAAGAACTTTGTGTACAGGGCTTAAAATATAGGTTTCCAAATAGCTTAAGTAAAAGTAACTTAGAAGCAATAAAAAGACGACTGCAAAAAGAGCTTAATATAATTAAAAAAACAGGCTTTGCCGGTTACTTTTTAATAGTTGCTGATATTGCAAGATTTGCATTTGAAAATAGCATACCAATTTGCGGTAAGGGCTCTGCTGCAGGCAGTCTTGTTTCCTATCTTTTAAAAATATCAAATATAAATCCTATTGAAAATAATCTTTACTTTGAGCGATTTCTAAATGAAGAAAGAAAAGAACCTCCTGATATTGATATTGATGTTGCAAGCAAATACAGAGACAAAATATATAACTACTTAAGATTAAAGTATGGTATAAAAAGTATTGCAAGAGTTGCAAGCTTTTCCACTACAAAACCAAGAGCATCATTAAGAGACGCTGGAAGACTCTTAGGTATGTCAAAAGAAGAAATAGATTCAGAAATAACCTTACTTTCTAAAAATACAAATTTTTATGTAAAAAATATTGAGAATGGTAAAAATATTGAGAATGGTAAAAATATTGAGAATGGTAAAAATATTGAGAATTGTAAAAATATTGAAAATGGTAACAAAAATAGCCAAAACAAAGAGTATAACAGTAAAGAAAGCACTGGCCAGTTAACTGAAGTTTCTAGTATATCTAGTATAATTAGCGGGTATGTAAGGCATGTTTCTATGCACCCATCAGCAATTATAATATCGGATAACTTAGAAGCCTCAGATAAAAAAGAAAGACAAGAAAATGAACCGCAAGAAAAAGATTTGCAAGAAGAATATTTGCAAGAAAAGAATTTGCAAGAAAGAGATTTATCTAAAATAATCCCTATGTCTTTTTCTGAAACAAAAGAGCTCGTAAGCCAATATGATATGGAAAGCATAAATGAAATTGGACTTTTAAAAATAGACCTTATAAACTCACTAAGCCTAGATTTAATAGCTGATGTTTTATCTTTAATTAATAAAAACAATAGCGTTAATGAAAATAAAAACATTAATATTGACTACAACGACCCTAAAGTCTTTGAAATAATACAAAAAGGCCAAACCTTAGGAGTTTTTCAGCTTGAAAGTTTTGGCATAAGAACACTTGCCAAAAAATTAAAGCCTTCATCAATTAATGACATAACACTTCTAATATCGCTTTATAGACCAGGACCCCAGCAGTCAGGAATGGTAAAAAACTTCATTGAAAGAAAGTTTGGCAGGGAAAAAACAACATATCTGCATCCAGACCTTGAACCAATACTTAAAGAAACATATGGCATCATTTTATATCAAGAACAGGCAATGCAAATAGCAATAAAAATTGCTGGATATACATTTAGTGAAGCTGAAGAGCTTAAAAAAGCAATTACAAATTTATCTAAAGATAAAATGCTTTCACATTATAGCAGGTTTGTAAAAGGTGGTATTGCCAATGGCTACGATTTAAATACATTAAATAAAATATTTAATTTAATTTCAAAATTTGCAAGTTATGCTTTTGTTAAAGCTCATGCTGCAGCATATGCAGGGCTTTCCTATAAAACATGCTACTTAAAGTATTACTTTCCTGCTGAATTTTATTCAACAATTCTTACAAATAATTCAGGGTATTATAGCAAAGCTCAATATATAGAAGAGGCAAGAAGACAAGGTATAAAGATAAAACTTCCCTGTGTTAATGAAAGCTTATTATCAGTATTTAAGGTAGAAGATGAAAGCACATCTATAAGAGTGCCAATAACTGCTGTAAAAAATGTTGGGTACTCCCTTGGAAAATTAATCATTAATGAAAGAGAAAAAAATGGAAAATTCAAGGATTTTAAAGATTTTTACCAAAGAGTTAAAAAATCTAGCAATCGACAAATGGGCACAAACGCTATTGAAAACTTAATTAAAATAGGAGCTTTTGATTTTACAAGTATATCCCGTAAAAACTTGCTTTTAAACTTTTACTTACTTAAAAATATTTCTAATATTTCAAAAAAAGGTGCGGGCAGCAGTATTAATGATTGCAATATTGAGAATTCAGACTTTATCTCTTCAGGTTTTAATTTCTCAGACTTTACTTTCTCAGGCTTTATTTCTTCAGACTTTAGCCTTGACGAAAAACTTGAACTTGAAGCCAAGATATTGGGATTTTATGTAAGCACAAATCCAATTAAAAATCTTAAAAATAAGATTACAAATATTGGTCTTATAAACCGCCCTATAATTTCAAGCAGTAAATTTGAGAGTTATTTTAAAAATCATCCAGTTGAATATAAATGGAGTGCAGGTCAAGCAACTAGGCTACACCAATCAGCTCAGTTACATCAAACTAGCAAGCCCAGTAAAATTGATAAACTTAATCAATTTAGCCCTGATAAGAATAAAAGCGATAAGAATACATTTTATAACTACTATAACTGCCGCAATTATAAATATAAAGTAAATAAGGATAACTTAAGTCCTTTTAAATATTCAAATGAAATATTGGCAGCTGGAATAATTATTACAAAGAGAATAGAAAAAACTACTGATAAAAAGGAAATGCTTTTCTGCACACTTGAAGACGAAGATGGTATGTTCGAAGCTGTTTTTTTCCCAGGATTATACAAAGAAAATGTAAAAGTTTTACTCCAAGACTCATTTGTTTTAATAAGAGGCAATCTCTGTTTTAAAGATAACAATATTTCACTAATTGGAAAACAGGCATACAGCATTAATATGTTATACACAGTAATGAATTTAAGACAAAAAGAAAAAATAAAGACAGACTTTTTATACAGTATTAAACAAAAATAATTAAAAAAATAATTAAAATTCAACAAAAAGTAATTAAGCAAACACTTTATACTTTTTTTATATTTTGTCATATTTTTCAAAAAGTGTTTTTATTTTTTGAGTTCTTGTAAACACAGCTCTTAAATAGCAACATAACAGTTCAAATAAAGCACAAATATAATTAAAAAATTAATAAAAACATGATTAAAATTAATAAAAATTTTTTATAAGACATTAGAAGTGAGTTGTTAACAAGACATAGACATGGAAAGAAAAATAATACATATAGACATGGATGCTTTTTTTGCACAAATTGAACAAAGAGACCACCCTGAATACAAAAATAAGCCTCTAATTGTAGGCGGCCCGATAAACAGAGGCGTAATTTCAACAGCTTCATATGAAGCAAGAAAATATGGGCTTTACTCAGGAATGCCTCTCTCAAAAGCAAAAAGATTATGCCCAAATGGGATATATGTGCCTGTTGATATGGAAAAATATCTGGAAGAATCTAAAAAAATAAGAGAAATTTTTTTTCAATTTACACCGCTTGTAGAAATTGTTGGCTGCGATGAAGGCTTTTTGGATGTAACTGGATGTGAAAAACTGTTTGGGAGTGCGTTAGAAATAGCTAAAAAAATTAAAGGAAAAATTTATGAACAAACTAATCTTACATCATCTGCAGGAATTGGACCAAATAAATTCCTTGCAAAACTTGCATCTGGACTTGGAAAACCAAATGGACTTACAGTTCTAGAAAATACTCCTCAAATGGTTGAAAAAATTAAAAAACTTCCAGTATCTTTTATCTGGGGTGTTGGTAGAGTAACATGTCAGAAGCTTAACTTAATGGGCATAAATACAATTGGTGACTTATCAAAAATACCCCAAGAAGTTTTAGAAGTTAAATTTGGAAAAGCTTTAGCCAAATTTATGCATGAAATGGCCAATGGAATTGATAATCGAGAAGTCATACCTTATCAGAATATAAAGTCCATTGGAAGAGAAACGACCTTTAATGAAGATATTGACAGCATAGAAAAGCTAAAAACAACACTGCTCTATCTTGCGCAAAAAATATCTGCAAATCTATATTCAAAAGCACTAAAAGGTAAAATCATTACTTTAAAGGTAAGATTTTCTGATTTTAAAACAATTACAAAAAGAGCAACACTTAAGTATTACACCTATTCTATAGTTGAAATTTATAAAAATTCATTTAATATCCTTAAAAGCTTGGATTTTGCAAGGAAAAAAATTAGGCTAATTGGGATTTCAATAAGCAGTTTACAAAAAATAGAAGTAATTGATAATGTTTTAGTAAAAGAAGAGCCAAAGGATGAAAAAATAACAGATGCTATATATAAAATAGCTGAAAAATTTGGTGAGTCTAAGGTTACTTTAGCCGCAGCTAAAA
>JACVJA010000150.1 GCA_015661035.1 Candidatus Calidifonticultor daggyaiensis
ATCTGTTGGGCTCATCGTTTTCCATCCCCATCCATTTTCTTTCAAATACACTATAAAACCCACACTACGTAAAAAACCAGAGTAAGTCTACAGGCAGTATGTTTCAGAGAGTAATTCATTGATATGCACAATAGCGAAAGATTTTATAAAACAAGACCTTTTATTATTTGGGGTGATGGTAAACAAATTAGAAATTGGACTTATGGGGAAGATATTGTTGATTGAATTATTAGAGTGGTGGAAGAGATTGATGATTCATCACCAATTAATCTAGGAACAGAAGAAAAATTAGTGCTTCCCAAATGGTTAATCTTGTATTTAAATATTCAGGATTTAGGCCATATAAGATAATTTATAAAAAAGACATACCTACAAGTCCTTTAAACCGTGTATCTGATAGCACATTAGCTAAAAATCTTTTAGGCGGCAGGCAAAATTTAGTTTTGAAAAGGGCTTGAAAATAACTATCAAGTGGTACTTTAAAAATAAGAGTCAAGAGCTTATAAAAAATAAGTTAGGAAATTTGCTATTTGGTTTATGATATATTTTAGAAAACACGACATTTTAGGCGTAAAAGTTGTTGCGTGTGATTATGATTATCTTTTAATACAAATTATTAAAGCCTAAAAAAAGAAAAAATTAATAGTAGGCCCCTATTGCAACCCATCTTATAGTATTGGTTAAAAGTAATAATGAATATCAATGATTTTAAATAATTTTCAACTAGTGCTCTCTGATAGTCAATATCTTGGTTGATCAAATAATTTTTTATACGGCATAAATTTACCCGATAGAGTTTATGGTCCTTTATTTGTTTTTAAAACTACTTAATATCTGTGAAATTAAAGGGTAGGGTAAAAACTATTTCTGATTTTAAAATAATCTATAAAATTAATTAGTAAATTAGAAGGAAAATTTCCTAAGTTAAAAAGATGTTATTTTTTTTGATTTAAATCATTAAAAAATAAGTACTGAATTAAAATAAAAAAATTTCAACAAGGATTAAAAAATTTAATCCAGACATCGTTATTCTAGGAATTGGGAGCCATAATCAACATTATTTAGCTAATTATTTTAAAAATTTTAATGAAGTTATTTTATACGTTGGCGTTGCTTTTGATTTCATATCTGGAGCGAAAGAGTAGGCGCTGATGTGGATACAAGACTGGGGAATGGAATAGTCATGGAGGTTATTTAATGAACCAAAAAGATTGTGGAAAAGATATTTAGCAGATAGTTTATTTTTATATTTTTAATTGCAAAGAATATTAACTAAAATTTAATAGAGACTAATTAATCTAGTGATTAGTAAATTAGAAAATTAATA
Source organism: Candidatus Calidifonticultor daggyaiensis (assembly GCA_015661035.1). Lineage (GTDB taxonomy): Bacteria > Actinomycetota > Humimicrobiia > Humimicrobiales > Humimicrobiaceae > Calidifonticultor > Calidifonticultor daggyaiensis. The sequence goes on from JACVJA010000150.1 coordinate 1,328, forward strand.
AAAAACACGCTTTGTTAAATCAATTAAGATTTTTCCTTTTTCTGAAAAATTGGTTGTTTCATCGTTGAATATTGATAATTTTCCCTCAGGATCGATTGTATAAAATGACAAACTTAATTCTTTTTTAATTGCTTGATCGCATATGTATCGAATAAATTCTAAATCTAATTTACTAGAGAAGTCATTTCCCCATACACCCCCAAATTCGCCGATTATAACAGGAAATTTTTTCCATGCTCTATCCCATGGTAAACCAACTTCTTTTAGGTATTTAAATGCCTCTTTTAATTCTTCTTCATTTCTTGCTGGGTAATAATGGTAATTTAAAATTATATTGCCGAAATTAACTAAATCGTCTAAAGAATGAAATCTAGCCCCCCAATCTATACCTGAGACAACTAAAATCGTATCCTTCTTTTGTCTTTTTGAGTAAACTTTTCTAATAAGATCAATGTAGGTATTCCAAGATATGTCTCTAGGTTCAGCCCAAATGCCATACATGATATGGCTTTTGTCTTTATACCTCTTCATTAAATTTTCTATATTATTAGGTATTAATTCTAAAAATTTTTTTATTAACTCATCTTCTTCTGCAGAGAGCGTCGGTGTTATAATTAAATAGACCTTATCCTTATGTGTTTTTTCAACTATTTTGTCGATATACCTCATCTTACTCTGTAAGTTATTAATGTTTATAAATATAGTAATTAAGTTTACTTTATTTTTAACAAGTTTTTCATATCTTTCCCAAAATAGATTTTCACTATAAATGTGGTATCCAAAAAATTGGGTAGACGCTCCAATTAATATTATTTTTTTATTTTCACTATCGAATAATCTATTCCCAATAACTTTAATTTGATGTTTTTTAGAATCTTTAGCGTATTTTAATTCTCTTTTATTTTTAATGCTTAAATTATTTATTTTTTTTATAAAAAAAATTTTTTGTATAATGGTATGAGTTAATAAGATAGTTATTATAATTAATACTCCCCAAAAAATTTTTGGTGGAAATATGATATTTTCTTTTTTCTTTAGTTTTTTCATAAAATGAAAATTGGTTTACTAGTAGATTTTCTTGATTCTAAACTTACAGGTATAGATTATTACATTCTAGGAATAGTTGAAAATTTTTACAAGTACAATTACTTATTTAGAAATCAAGGAATAAAAATTATTTTTATTTTAAATCAATTCTCAAGAGAAATACTTTTTAAAATTTACCCAGAATTATTGACCTATAATGAAATTTTTTATATTAAAGATATAAAATTACCTTTGGGAAAGATAACAATTTATTCGCAGATATTACCAATATTAACGAAAAAATTAGATTTAAATTATATATTTTTTTTTAGAAATGTTCCATTTTTTCTTAATTTCAAACAAAAAATAATTTTTACAGTTCACGATCTCTCGGTTGAGAAGTTTCCTCATTACCACCCGTTTAATCTTGTTATTCTGAACAAGTTTTTAATGAAAAGCACTTTAAAAAAATCAAGTTTGATCATAACACCATCGGAATTTACAAAGAAAGAAATCATGTCTTTCTATCGTATAGAAAAAAACAAGTTATTAAAGTTATTTCTCCCACCAAAGGAATTCTTAAATGAACTAGATAAAAAGACCTCTTCGATTAATCAAAATATTAAAAGTAATGGTAAGGGTTTTTTCCTTTCGATCAGTACTATAGAGCCAAGGAAAAATATTCAGGAATTAGTTCACTTGTTTTCTGATTTTCAAAAAAAATTCAAAGACATAAAATTATTAATTATAGGGAAAATTGGCTGGAAGAGCCATAAAATAATAAATAAAATTATGAATACAAAAGGAATTGTTTACATGGGTTATGTTGATAATTTAAGGAAAGTACAACTAATTAAGCAGTCTTTTGGTCTAATTTATTTGTCAAAATATGAAGGTTACGGATTGCCTGTTTTAGAATCGTTGTGGTACGGTAAACCAGTTATTGCATCTAATATTGAAAGTATTAGAGAATTAGACCCAGAATCTTCCATGATTAAATTTATAAACTTAAATCTTAACGCTGATGGTAGGCAAAGAAAATTTAATGAGTATTTAAGTGAAATAGTAGAGAGGAAAAATTACAATAATAATTTTTTTTATAAGAATAAGAATTTTGTAAGGCAACGCTATTCCAGTAGCAGATTGAAAGATAGTATTACGGAATTTATTAAAAAAATTAAGTATGTTGACAAAAAAGGCTGTTATTAATAAAAGTTTTATGCTTAACTCAATAATTTTTTTTTATACTTTTTCATTATTTTTTTTATTTCTCCCCTCTATAAAATTTGCAGGAATCTTTTATACACACTCTTTAGCTAAGATAATGATTCTAATAGATTTCATTTTAATTTTTTTTTGTAAAAATTTATCAATTCACAAAAATAAAGAATTAAAGATCTTGGTTTTCGCTTATCTTATTTTTTTTATTCCACTATCCTTAAAGGTAATTTACATAAAAGACCTTTTGAATTATTTGCAATACTACGAGAACTACTTGTTTTTAATTCTCTTTATCTTAAACTCCTTTTTTGTATTAGGTTATTTCAAGAAAATAAATTTAAAGGAAAAATTAATAAACTTTTTATATATCGACACAATAAATGTGATAATTAAGTTATTAATCTTTGCATCTCCTGATTTGTTTTTTAATATTTTTTCCAAATATCTACCTTTAAATGAAAGTTTGTTAAATTTTATTGAAGCTAATCTTGAAAGAAATAGAATTTACTACAACATCATATTTGAGCCTTCGATTTTAATCTTTTTTTTCCTTTATTTATTTAGCAAGAAAAAAATAAATCAAATTATCTTTTTGCTTACTATTTTAATTTTCTTGTTTACAGGATTAATATCCAACTATAGAAGTAATTTTTTGTTAATTTGTTTTTCTTTTATTTTCGTGTTTATTTACTCAGCAATAAATTCAAAAAAAATGTTATTAAAAACTCTTTCGTTATGTTTTTTTTTAATATCAATAATTTTATTGTTAAATATCTTGGATTTTCAAAATGTTTTTTACAGATTTAATTTTACAAAAGACAACATTGAAACAATAAATTTTAGAATTAAGCAATTTAATAATTTCTTAGATGATCTTTTTAATAATTCAATAAGCATCTTTTTAACACAAAATGAGGACGCTACTGATTATAATTTTATGAAGTTTAATTTAATTAACGATAAAAGTCGAATTCTTTTTCTTTCTTCATCTTATGTTCATAATCATTTTTTATTTATGATAAAATTAGGCGGCCTTTTTTCTTTACCACTCATTATATTTATTTATGTTTTTTTAATGAAGAAATTTAACCTTATTTTTGAAAAAAAATCTAGAAAAGAAAAGATTATTGTATTTATTTCTTACAATTATGTCTTATCATTAATGGCTTATTTTATGTTTAATCCTGCTGAAAGTTTTGAGATTCAAGTTAGATTTTGGTATTTTTTTACTGTATTAACTATTATTTAAAATAAAAATGGATAGTTTAATATTTTTTTGTGTTTTTGATTAATAAAATTATTTACTAACCTATAATAAATTGAAATGCAGATTTCTTATTAGAAGAAAAAGAGATTTTATGATTATTTTGCTTTTTTACTAAGATCAAATATAGCCTTAGATATTGCGTAATAAAATAATTTAGGATTTCCGCTT
>JACVJA010000151.1 GCA_015661035.1 Candidatus Calidifonticultor daggyaiensis
CAGATATACAAGATTTTAGGCTCCCTTGAGCAATTTCATTTTTAAAAAATTTCCTCTTAAAAGCAAGAGCCACATTTACAAGTCCAATAAGAACTGGTACTTCAACAAGTGGGCCTATAACAGCTGCAAATGCTGCTCCTGAGTTTAAACCAAAAACTGCTACTGCAACAGCTATTGCTAGCTCAAAGTTATTGCTGGCTGCAGTAAAAGCAAGGGTTGTTGTTTTTGCATAACTAGCTTTTATGACTCTTCCTGAAAAAAAAGATACTAAAAACATAACAACAAAATAAATAAGTAGCGGAACAGCAATTCGCAGAACATCAAGAGGAATTTTAACTATATATTCGCCTTTAAGTGAAAACATCACAATTATTGTAAATAAAAGAGCTATAAGAGTAATTGGGCTTATTTTAGGAATAAATATTTTTTCATACCAATCTTTCCCTTTTAACTTTACAAATAAAAGTCTCGTAAGCATGCCTGCTACAAATGGTATTCCTAGGTAAATTCCTACACTTTCTGCAATCTCTCCAATAGATATATTTACAACAGCACCTTTAAGACCAAAAAATTTTGGGAGTATGGTTATAAATAAATATGCATATATAGAATAAAAAAAAACTTGAAAAATAGAGTTAAAAGCTACAAGTCCAGCAGCATACTCAGTATCACCTCGGGCTAAGTCGTTCCATACAATAACCATTGCAATACACCTTGCAAGACCAATCATTATAAGTCCAACCATGTACTCTGGGTAACCTCTAAGTAGAGCTATAGCCAGTAAAAACATAAGAATAGGACCTACAACCCAATTTTGTACTAATGAAAGCCCAAGTACTTTCCAATCTCTAAAAACGTCTTTAAGTTCCTCGTATTTAACTTTAGCAAGAGGAGGATACATCATTAGGATAAGACCTATAGCAATAGGAATATTTGTAGTACCTATTGATAATTTATTAGTCAAATTGGCAACATTTGGTAAAAAATAACCTATAGCAACTCCTGCTACCATAGCAATAAAAATCCAAAGCGTTAAAAAACGGTCAAGAAAAGACAATCTTTTTGCAACTCCATCTGTCATAAATATTTCCTTTCCTGTCTTAAATTATATATTTAAATAAAATATTATTTTTTAATATGATAAATATTATTAATAAGATGATAATAGCTTTTGAGCTAATTCATTTATTTTGTTAATTGGCACGTTTTTTACTATATTTGCCATTTCAATAGCTTCTTCTATTTCATTTTTTGATATCCCAAGCTCAATACATTTTTTAAAATGCCATTCAAGACATGGGATGCAATTTCCAGCAACAGCAGCACCAACTGCCACAAGTTCTTTTATTTTTTCATCCATAAATTAATCCTTCTTACCTATTAAATTTATAAAAAAGTATATTATAATTCTTAAATTTATCAATATACCAACTTTAATTTAAAATTGTTCCTTATAGATAATTACTTTAAATAAAGATTATCCTGTATTATATTTTTTAATTAAATAAAAAAAATTTAGTTTATATTTTTTTTAATCTCTGAAATAATTTCATTTATAGTATAATTTTGTCCTGCACAAGCAACTTTATCATCAACTGATATTATTGGAATTGCTCCAAATCCAAATGACTGCAGCATTTTTAGAATTTCTGGTTGCTGCCTCCACGTTTTAGTTTTTTTTATATCTATAATTTCTACTGGGATATTTAGATTTTTTTCAATACTTTCCTTCAAATTAAGGACTTCCTCTTCGCTTTGACCAACAGGTCCGCAACACCCTGCACCAGGGCCACAAGGGAATTCTTGTTGCAAAGTATAAATTTTTACTAATCGCTTATTATTTTCCCTGTTACCTTCTATCTTAATGTAGTTAATAAGTCAAGATAATATATTTAAAAATATTTTCTCCCAATAAAAGATTAACTTTTAAATTATAATTATCTAAAACTATTATAATATATAAAAAACATTTACAATTTATTTAATAATTTCTATTGTCTTTGATTCAAAATATTTTGAACAATTGTTGTTATAAATAATATCTCCAGCCAGCTTTAACTCTTCCAAACCTTCAGGTTCCTCTTTAAAAAGCGGAATTTTAATAATTGGTTTGTTAAATATTTTATTAATCTCATTTAAATATTTTTTTTGTTGCTTTTTCCTTTGAGTAAAAAAGTCATTATTACCATATTCATCAGGTAATAAATAGTTTACTGCAACTATTGAAGTTTCTATTCCAACCTGACTTTTTAAATCTTCTGATGCTCGCCATGCTTCAATCATAGGAGTATACTCGGGATACATAACAAATATAAAAGTACTTTTATTTTTATCCCTCATAGTTTCTATAACATCCTTATACTTATTTTTAGTTTCTTCTGATGTTTTCTTTGATAATGAACCAAGATCGATAAAACCTATCCAGTCTGTGGGCAACTCAAGAAGCCTTAACGTATGACCCGTAGGAGCTGTATCAAAAATAATCACGTCATAATCATTTGTTTCAAAATAGCTCATAAACTTTTCAAATGCAGACATTTCTTCAGAACATGGTGAGTTTAAGTCCTCTTTTATAGACTTTATTGTATCTTCGTCCAAATGTTTAACACTTTCTAAAATTCTTTTTTTATATTCTTTTAACGCTTCTTTTTGATCAATTCTAGCAGCAAATAGATTTTTTATTCCGCTTATTTCTATAGGTTTGTGACTAATATCTTGTTTAAAAATGTTATTCAAATGAGATGCTGGATCAGTTGTAACAATTAGTGTTTTCAGTCCTTTTCCAGCAAGATAAACAGATGTGATACACGCAATTGTGCTTTTACCAACTCCACCCTTGCCAGCAAAAAAAATATACCTGGTTTCATTTTTTTTCTGGCAAAATATATCATATATATCTTTATTATAATTTCTAATTTCAAATTGCTCTTTGTAATCAAAACCTTGTTGAAAATGTGAGCCTGAAACTGCAACGCCTTCATTATTCTGACCTTCATATAAAAATCTGCCAACTTTTTCCAATAACCTTATACCTGATAATTCAGTCTCCATTAATGGGTAAAATATTTTAGTTACGTGTTCAAAAATTTTTTCAATTTTTTCAACAATTAACATTTCTTTTTGTCTTTTTTTAATGAAAAAACTGTCGGTACAAGCTTCCGAAGGCAAAAGGCCATTAATTATTAAGGCGCTTGTTTTAATGCCAAGTTTAGAAATTTCTTCAATGCTTCTCTTTGTTTCAAGAACTGAAGAATTTTCTGGCCTTAATATAAATATGAATGATGTTCTATTATCATTCTGTAAATACTTAATTGCTTTTTCGTATTTTATTTTAGAACTTTGAAGAGATCTGCCAGGTCCTATACAAGTTGAGGTATTTTTATCCAGTGCTTCGCGCCAGCCTAATGGAAGCTCAAGAAGTCTTATAGTATGACCCGTGGGTGCTGTATCAAATATTACTACATCATATTGTGGATCATCCATGTATTCAATAAATTTATCGAAAGCAGCTACTTCTTCAACACAAGGGCTTTTTAATTGTTCTTTTATAGTCCAAAGAGTTTTTTCATCCACTAGATCCTTTAAGGGTGAAATTATACTTTCTCGATAATTATCTGATGCGGTATCTGGGTCAATTTCAATAGCAAAAAGATTTTCAATTCCATCAATTGCAGTAATTTTATGCCCAATCTCTTGGTTAAAAATATCCCCTAAGTTCGGTGCAGGATCAGTTGTTACAAGAAGTGTTTTGTATCCCTTATTTGCAAGCCAAACAGCTGTTGCACAGCTCATTGTACTTTTACCCACTCCGCCTTTACCACTAAAAAATATATATCTAGGCTTATTTTCTTTATCTGGCTCTATAAGTCTGTTCATCTAAATCAAAACCTTCCAATTAGATTTTTATAACATTTTTATAATATTTATATAATAATATTTCCTAATTATACATTAACAAATTTTAATAACTCTTTTTTAAGTTCATCAAATTTAGGATAGCTATTTTTAAAAATTATCCTTCCATTAATTGTTGTAATTGGTAGAATACTCTGCCCGTTTTCCTTTACCATATTAAAAATTTCTTTATTTTCAAAAAATGTTTTTACATCAAATGCCAAGCCGGCTCGACTTATTTTTAAATCTTTGAATTCACTGTTAATTTTTTTTAATGTTTCATTGAATTCTATTAACTCTTTATCTGGTTCTGGACCACAAATTCCTGTTGCGCAACACATAACCCCTTCATATATTATAAGTCTATTTTCATTATTTTCTGACATTGTAATATCTCCTTAATAACAATATCTCCTTAATAACAATTTTATTTTTTAATAATTTCTTTTAGAGGCTTACTAATGCATTCTTGCATATTTAATATATCTGATGAAAAAAACTTTTCTTTAAGTAAATATTTTTTAAAGCAATCATATAAATTTTCTTCAATTTTATTTTTAGGTTCAGCTAAGGAATAATAAATCCATGTACCATCACGCCTACATTTTACCAACCCTGCATGTCTTAGCACTGTAAGATGTCTAGATACTTTAACTTGTGAAAGTTTCAAAGCTTCTTCAATCTGACACACACAAAGCTCATTCTTAGAAAGTAGTACTACAATTCTTAAACGTGTTTCATCAGATAGTGCTTTAAATAAATCAATATACTGTTGCATTTATAACCTTATATTCCTATATACCTATAATCGAATATTTACATATATATTAACCTTAAAAAAAATATTGTCAAGAAAAAAATATTAGATTTAAAGAAAAGTATAAGTAAAAAAAATAAGACACTAATAAATTATAGGCATTGAATTTTATTTTCAAATTTTACTATATAAATTTTCAAAATTATATAAAACTTATATAATACTGACTTCTTTATCCAAAACTTTAAACTCCTAATTTTATTTAATAAACTTATAATTTTTTATTTTTGCAACATCTGGTAACTTTCCATTAGTTTTAAACATGACTGGCGA